>JAHDEF010000039.1 GCA_020628975.1 Aquimarina sp.
TAAAAATTAAAAATAACATCAAATAAATAGATGCCTCCTAGATGGTTGAACCTAATAAAATATCAAAAGTTAAAATTTATGGAGCTGGAGGGCATGCTAAAGTCCTTAAGTGTCTATTGGAAGAAAATAATATTCAAATAACTGGCGTATACGATGACTACTGTCATGGGGCAAATAGTTATTTTGGGTTTATCAATAAAGGTTTGGTTACTAGTGAATTTGAGTCTTTAGCATCCGATAATACCCCTTTTATTATTGGAATAGGTGATAATAGTATTCGTGCTAACCTTGCCGCTAAAATAGCTTCAAGTTTCACTAAAGCTATTCATAAAACTGCTGTGTTTTCAACCCTATCAACAATAGGGGAAGGTAGCGTGGTTTTTGCAGGTGCCGTAGTACAATGCATGACAAGGTTAGGAAGGCATGTAATTATCAATACTAAAGCCTCAGTTGATCATGATTGTAAATTGGGAGATTTTGTGCATATTGGCCCTAATGCAACACTTTGTGGGGGTATTCAAGTAGGCGAAGGTGCTTTAATTGGCGCAGGTGCAGTAGTCCTTCCTAATGTTAAAATAGGCAAATGGAGTGTCATCGGTGCAGGAGCAGTAGTTACTAAAGATGTGCCAGACAATGTTACCGTAATCGGAGTGCCAAGTAAAATAGTAGAATAAATGTCTTAAATTAATTTATGATATAAAAATACAGAAAAGAATTTGGGGGATACATTTACATTAGAAATATTAGATCTAAGCATAATAGATAATCAGTTGCTGTATGCAGCTATTTTGGATAAAACCGAATTGACAAATGCCTATTATACTATAGAACATTTATCAAGTTCATTAGTAGAAAAATCAGGAATATGGTGCTTTCTTTTCAAAAAGAAAGAAGAAGTGCTTATTGTATATCCTTTTATTAAAAGAGAGATAATACAAAATTCTGAAAATACATACTTCGATGTTTCATCAGGTTATGGTTACAACGGGCCACTTTTTAATAAAAAGAATGTTTCTACAAATATTTTGACTGAGTTTTGGAAAGAAATCGATATATGGTATAAAGAAAACAATATTATTTCTGAATTTATAAGATTTGACTTACAAAATAACCACAATCAATACACAGGAACAGTTGTAGAAACCTTGAAAAATGTAAAAGGAAATTTGTTAGAAACTTTTGAAGAACAATGGATGAACTTTAAGTCAAAGGTTAGAAATAATTATAGAAAAGCTGCGACTCACGAATTGACTTTTGAAGTTGTTATTGGCGATCAAATAAGCCATAGTCATATAAATGGTTTTTATGAGATTTATTTAGAAACAATGAAGCGGAGAAACGCAAATGTTTCCTATTATTTTTCTAAAGAATACTTCTTAAAATTAATAAATAAAAACAAAAAATACTATGCAATAGCTTTTGTTTATTCAGGTAGTGATGTTATTTCTACCGAATTAATCATAATAGATGATAAAAGCTTGTATGCATTTTTAGGAGGTACTAATGCCCACTTTTTTAGTATGAGACCAAATGATTTCTTAAGAGTAGAAGTTATAAAATGGGCAATAGGAAACAAATTTGAATATTATATTTTAGGTGGAGGTCTTAAAGATGAAGATGGGCTATATAAAAGTAAGAAAGCCTATTTTCCAAACGATGAAGATGTGCTTTTTCGTACGGGAAGAAAAATTCTAGATTCAAAAACCTACAAGCAATTTTGTCTTAACATTGATCCTGATTACACCTGTGATGAAAATGAATTGGTTAACGAGCAATATTTCCCTTTCTATAGAAAACAACTACACTAAAAACTTATCAAAATAATGGTCATCAAAAGACTTCAAATACTAAAGTCTAAAGTAGCGTGGAACGATTTTTTAAAAAACGTAAACAGCTATGATGTATACCATACTTATGATTACCATCAGCTGGCCAAAAATGAAGGAGAAACTCCAATCATGTTAGTTTATAGTAAAGAAAGCTGCCTAGTGGGTATTCCTTTTTTGAAAAGAAACATTTTTGATACGCAATACAATGACCTAACTTCAGTATATGGTTACGCTGGGCCTATTTTCAAAGATGATAATAACGAATTTGAAATTGAAGATTTCAAACAGGCACTAAATGAATTTTTTATTACTTGTAATGTAGTATCGATTTTTTCAAGGTTAAATCCTTTTATTTCAGGGCAAGAAAATATACTTAAGGGTTTAGGAGAAATCGTAAGGCTAAGTAAAGTCGTCAATATTGATCTCACAAAGCCTAAAGAAGAGCAGCGTACCATTTTTTCTAAAACGACCAAACGCTATATCAATAAGACAAGAAAGCTTTGTGACATTAAAGTAGGAGGAACGCTCGAAGACATCGAAATGTTTAAAAATTTATATTACGAGAATATGGATCGCGTAGAAGCAAAAGATTCGTATTACTTTGATATAGAATACTTCAAGAAAATAACATCAAGTGATGATTTTCAAAATGATGTTTTGTTTGCGATATTAAAAGAAACAGGTGAGATTATATCGGCAGCAATGATGATTAAAACGAATACTATTATTCAGTATCATATATCCGGAACTCGCAATGAATATTTACACCTAACACCAATTAGAATACTAATTGACGAAATGCGAATTTTAGGAACTAATCAAGGCTATAAATTTTTTAATCTTGGTGGAGGGTTAGGAAGTACTTCAGATTCATTATTTAAGTTTAAAGCATCATTTTCAAAAGATTTTAGAGATTTCAAAATCTGGAAATATGTAGTTAATCAAGAGGTCTATCGAAGTTTATCGGAAAAGTTTTCAGATAAAAATTCAAACCAAGGTTTTTTTCCTATATACAGAAACAATTTATAAATCAAGTTTATTGTACTTATATTACCTTTGCACTCCATAGATATGAGGTGTTAGAATTAAAATCGCTACGTTTTTAGATTTCAAAGTTTAAGCAATAGATTTTACTCATTTCTAATATTTAATATCTTAATACTACCAAAAGAGATGGCAAAAATTGGAGATATAGATGTAGGTGACTTTCCATTATTGTTAGCCCCAATGGAAGATGTAAGTGATCCGCCTTTTCGTGCATTGTGCAAAGAACAAGGTGCCGATGTGGTGTATACCGAATTTATTTCTTCAGAAGGTTTAATAAGAAATGCGGCTAAAAGCACCATGAAGCTCGACATCTATGAAAAAGAGCGCCCTGTAGGTATCCAAATTTTTGGAGCCAATTTAGAATCGATGTTGCGTTCTGTAGAAATTGTAGAAGCGTCTAAACCAGATATTATCGATATTAACTTCGGTTGTCCCGTTAAAAAAGTAGTAAGTAAAGGTGCCGGAGCAGGAATTTTGAAAGACATTGACCTTATGGTTAAGCTAACGGATGCTATGGTTAAGCATACAAAGCTACCTGTAACCGTAAAAACTCGTTTAGGCTGGGATCATGATTCAATTCGAATTGTAGAAGTAGCCGAACGTTTGCAAGATGTAGGTTGTGCTGCCATTTCTATTCATGGTAGAACAAGAGCTCAATTATATAAAGGAAATGCCGATTGGAAACCCATAGCTGAAGTGAAAAACAATCCTCGTATGCATATTCCTGTATTCGGAAATGGAGATGTCGATACACCAGAGCGTGCTGTAGAAATGCGTGATGAATATGGATTAGATGGCGCTATGATTGGACGCGCCAGTATCGGTTATCCTTGGTTTTTTAAAGAAGTAAAACATTATTTTAGAACAGGTGAACATCTAGCACCTCCTACTATCGCTGAGCGTGTAGAAGTAGCTCGTCGCCATTTACAAATGTCTATTGATTGGAAAGGAGAAAAACTAGGCGTTTTCGAAACCCGACGTCATTATACTAATTACTTTAGGGCCATTCGAGATATTAAGTCATACCGACAAAAGCTAGTTACTACCGACGATTCGGAAGGGGTTTTTAAAGTGTTAGATGAAATTGAAAAAGTTTTTTCAGGCTATCAATTTGTTTAGCTTGTTTAAGAATTACGGCTAGCTAAAGCGATAGTATATATACCCTCCTACAATTATAAGCATAGGAGAAGCAATACACAATAATATAACTACCCAGCGATACAATCCCCAAAATGAAATAACTTTTCTATCCGTATTGGTTTTTGAATAAATGATTTGTACCATATCACCTATAGCATAAGGTGCAGGTTTAGCGCTGTAACTACTTTCAAAGGTGATAACTTTGTCAAGCTTATTCGTGTATTCGAAAACTGGTTTGTAGGTGTACCCATCGTCACTTCTAACTTCAATAAGGTTGATTACTTTGGCTTTTGTTTTTACGCCTTTAGCTATAAGTTGCTGTGTTTTGGTGTAATTTTTATAAGCATAAAATACAAGTGTTATAGCTATAAAAAACAATCCAACATACAAATAATCAAATCCTTTCATAATTGATAATTAAATGGACTGAGGTTCTTCAATGGTGGGGTCTGTCGTTTTAGGGAATCTTGGTGTTATAGGTTCATTCTCTTCAGTTGGCGAATCTTTCTTTGGTTTCATCTCATCAAACTTTGCCATTAATTTAGGAAGAATAGCTGGAGCTACCGCTTCAACCTTATCAAAAAGAATAGAGCTTTGTATGGTCTCATCTTTAATAATTTGCAGCCCATTGTTTATAGGTTTAATAAACATCCAAATAGCACTTACAATAAAAGCTAATTTTACGGCGCCAAAAATTCCACCAGCTAATTTATTTAAAAAGCCCAAAGCAGCTGTGTCGGCTATTTTCGTTAGTATTTTTCCTAATAAAGATATTCCTATAATTATAATAATGAATGTTGTAGCAAAAGCCAATAGCTGAACATATTTAGGGTCAATATTTACATTGTTTGTAATAATCGTTGCAGCGTAATTTGAAAAATGAGTAGCGCCATAAATAGCAGCAACTATAGCTATAAGTGAAGCAAGTTCTTTAAAAAGGCCATTAGAGAAACCTTTCCAAAGTCCGATTAATAAAATAATACCTAGTACAATATCTAAATAGTTCATAAGCCAGTGATGTTAATAGGATGTTAAAGATATGAAATTGTTCAGAGTTGTTAGTTGTTCATACTTAGTCTATTTTTGTAATCATTAACTTAATGTTGATTATATAAATCGGCAGTTGATACTTAATAAATGAGTAGAGATCACGAATTAAAAGAAAGATGGGATTTGGTAGTAAATAAATTATCAAATCAATTTGCAGATGGAGATCGATTAGATTTAGATGCTATTATTTATTTAATAGGAGTTCAAGAATTAGGACAACCTCATAAAACTTTTAAAAAAGACGAAAAGATCAATCTTATGCACATCGCAATTTGCCGTGTATTAGAACCTTTTGGGTATTACGAATTTGATTTTATTGACGATGATGGTTGGCCTCATTATCAAATAAAAGAACAATTGCCTGCTTTAAAAGCCGGAGAGCAATCCGTGCTTATGAAACAGGCAATTGTAGAATATTTTTTCGAAAGTGGTTACATCAACTAGTTGATATATAATCTCTGTGTGTTTGAATTTGAACCCTGCGCGTTTAGGTTAAAGCAAATATTTTAAGAATTAATTATCCTTTATACGTCTTGGCTGCAGTTTGTGCTGAGCTAGGTCGAAGTACTCGGTTTTTGAGTACTAAACGAACCCTGAGCGTAGTCGAAGGGTAGAAGGGTAGCACTGCTATTCTAAAATTTCAATAGGGAATTCTACGATAGTATCATCCCACCCCATTTTTAAATGCACTATACCAGTAGTTTTTTCATAAAGGCTTATTGAAAAAGCTTCAATGGCTTCTTTAGCTTTGTGGGGGGTGCCTTCGACCTTGGCGATATCCTTTTTATCATCGTAAACATACACGCCCCAATTATCTTTTACAGCGTTGATAATCAAAGTCCATTTTTCAGCAGTAGGTAAAGTTGCAAAGGAGTAGTTACCAGCTTTAACTATAGTGCCACCGATAGTCACATTTTTGTAAAATTTAATTTCAGCCGCTTCATTCGCACCTGTACGCCATAACTCATTGTAAGGAACTAATTCTCCAAAAATCTTTCTTTCTTTTTTCTGCGGTCTTGAATAATATATTTTTATTGCGGGTTCTAAAGCCTTAGTTTTTTCAGGGGTTTTCTCAAAAAAGCGAAAGGCAGCTTTTGTAGGGTAATACACCACATCTAAAGGCGATTTGTCTAATTTTCCGAATTCTTGAGCATGAGCGCTGAAAAAAAGCCCTAAGCAAATGCTGGTACAAATTATTAATTGTTTCATAGAAATTTTTATATAAAAATAAGCGGTTGTAGCCTAAGTATTTATGGGTTGTGTATATATTTAACATGAAATTATCTATTAAGAAAAGAAGCAGGGTAATAGTGAATTGATTTTGCTAAATTTGCCGCTTCAAACGCAAGCGTACGATGATCGAAGAGATAAAGAAATACATAGTTGAAGCAGAAGCTTTTCAAGCAAATTCTATAGAGGAAGTTGAACAATTTCGTATAAAGGTATTGGGAAGCAAAGGCTTATTAAAAGAATACTTTGCTAAATTTAAATCGGTGCCGAATGATCAAAAGAAAGAATTTGGTCAAACAATCAACAAATGGAAATCTGTTGCTGAAGAAAAAGTAGCTACGCTTAAGTCTTCTTTTGAAGATCAACAAGCTTCACAAGCCCAGTGGGGCGATTTAACCCGTCCGGAAATGCCCCTTGAATTAGGTTCAAGACATCCGATTTCTTTGACTAAGAACAGAATTGTTGAGGTGTTTTCACGTATCGGTTTCAATGTGAGTGAAGGGCCAGAAATAGAAGATGACTGGCATAATTTCACCGCTTTGAACTTGCCAGAGTATCATCCTGCAAGAGATATGCAAGATACTTTCTTCATTCAAACAAATCCAGATGTCTTGTTGCGAACACATACTTCGTCAGTACAGGTGCGTTATATGGAAAATAATAAACCACCAATTCGTACTATATCACCAGGGCGTGTTTTTCGTAATGAAGATATTTCGGCGAGAGCACATTGTATCTTTCATCAAGTTGAAGGCTTATATATTGATAAAGATGTTTCGTTTGCAGATTTAAAACAGACCCTTTTATATTTTACCGAAGAAATGTTTGGGAAAAGTAAAATTCGTTTGCGCCCCTCATATTTCCCATTTACAGAGCCAAGTGCTGAGGTAGATATTTACTGGGGACTAAAAACAGAAACCGATTATCGTATAACCAAAGGTACTGGCTGGCTAGAAATAGGGGGATGTGGAATGGTAGATCCTAATGTATTGAAAAATTGTAATATCGATCCAGAAGAATATACAGGTTTTGCATTTGGTGTTGGTGTTGAGCGTATTGCTATGTTATTGCATCAAATCGGAGATATTCGTATGTTTTTTGAAAATGATGTACGTTTCTTAAAGCAATTTCAATCACAATTATAATAAACAGTATAAAGTACAGCGTATCAGTATTAAGTATATAGATTTTTCATGTTAACTGGAAGTTGTTTTTCCTTTTTTAAAACATTTAAGTCTTAATACTTTGTACTGATTACTTAATACTATTAAAAATGAAAAAAGATATAGAAATCCCCATTGTAGAAAATGTATCTATTGCTATAGTTAAGGAATGGAATAAAGAATTTCAAATGGATGATTGGAACGCTTATATCATCAACGAAAATAAGCAACCTATTGAAGCGGTAATGGTGGTAACTCAAGGTTTCAGTACCGAAAAAAAGACCTCAAAATTTCGCCATATGCTAGGTGCTGTAGCAGCAAATTCTTCTTCAAAAATAGAATTAATGCAAGAAGCTATACTTCCTTTTAGAAATGAATTTGCAGTAACTTACTTCTTAGAAAATAAACTTTTCGATAAAAAATTCGTTTTTCGTGAAAACACGATAAATGAAAGAGCATTACAAGATATTCCAACGTTGGATTGTAAAGGAGTTTGGGTACGATAAAACAGTAACTGTAATATATTTCCTTAAAAAATCTTCTTAACTTAATGCAGTGAAAATATTTCCTAAAAAGCTACAAAAAAAGTTGGAAGTCCGTATTGCAAATAATGCATTACGAAGTCTGCCCGTTAACAATCATAATCATGTAGATTTTTATTCTAATGACTATTTGGGTTTTGCTAAAAATGAAAGTATTAAAATTCTTTCAGAAGCAATTCTAAGTCAAGAACAATTTACTTTAGGTGCTACAGGGTCTAGGTTGCTATCAGGGAATGCACCTTTGTATCATCATGTCGAAAACCAAATAGCTACTTTTCACCAACAGCCAAAAGCTTTGTTATTCAATAGTGGATACAATGCTAACATAGGTTTTTTTTCTTGCGTACCTCAAAGAGGCGATATAGTACTTTATGATGAGTATATACATGCTTCCATTAGGGACGGCTTGCAAATGAGTTTAGCGAAAAGCTACAAGTTTTCGCACAATAGCTTATTAGATATAGAGGGAAAAGTAAAGCGTTATAAAGAGAATCATCAAGGAGAAATTTATGTAGTTACAGAATCTGTTTTCTCAATGGATGGGGATAGTCCTGATTTGGTCGCCTTTGCTAATTTTTGCGCTGAAAATAAGGTGTACTTAGTCGTTGATGAAGCGCATTCTTTAGGAGTGTTCGGTGCAAATGGAGAAGGTTTAGTCAGCAAATTAAAATTACAAGAAAAAGTATTTGCACAAATTGTAACTTTTGGAAAGGGATTAGGATGTCACGGTGCAGCGATTCTAGGAAGTGATGAATTATATTCATACTTAGTAAATTTTGCAAGAAGTTTGATTTACACCACAGCGATACCCCCTCATGCAGTAGCGACCATAAGTGCCGGGTATCAATGGCTAAAAAAGCAGAGCAGCTTTTATACGAATCAGTTAGAGTTACTTCAAAATATAGATTTTTTTAAAAAGCAATTATCAAAGTTGCGACTCGATACAAAATTTATTAAAAGTGATTCAGCCATTCATTGTTGTATAATTTCAGGTAATGAAAAAGTAAAGCAAATCGCTTTTAAAATCCAAGATTCAGGCTTTGAGGTTAAACCCATATTATCACCTACAGTACCTTTTGGTCAAGAACGCCTTCGTTTCTGTTTGCATAGTTATAACACCCAAGAAGAAATAGAACAGGTGTTAGAGTTGGTAGTGAAGTTGATTTAATAGTTTTGTTATCAGTTATCAGTTATCAGTTATCAGTTATCAGTTATCAGTTATCAGAAATAAGCTATTGATTTATAGTTTGATGTAAGGGTGGTGTGTCTGTTTTAGGAGTAACTGTATTAGTTTTGTTCTCTGAATTAAGAAAATCGATGAGTATAAAAGAAAATAGAAGTAGGTAAATTACATATTACAGGGTAGTTTCTCTATTCTCTATTCTTTGATTCCCTGTCTAAAACAGCTTTCTTTAAATTTGTAAATCAATACCCATAATCGGAAAACTCAAGGTAAATCAATTATGCAACGATATTTTATTACAGGAATCGGAACAGATGTAGGTAAAACAGTCGCTAGTGCTATTGTTACAGAAGCGTTGAAAGCCGATTATTGGAAGCCTATACAAGCAGGTGATTTAGATTTTGGCGATGCTGATAAAGTGAAATCCTGGGTAAGTAACAGCATATCTGTATTTCATAAAAATGTAGTTGCATTGAAAACGCCTATGAGTCCTCATGCAGCAGCAGCAATCGATAATGTGCATATAAAAGCTTCTGAAATTGAGAATCCAAAAACGAAAAATAATTTGGTTGTCGAAGGAGCAGGAGGAGTGCTAGTGCCTATAAGTGATACAGAAACTATTTTAGATTTAATGATGCCAACCGATAGAATAATCTTAGTTTCAAGACACTATTTAGGAAGTATAAATCATACATTGTTAAGTGTAGATGTTCTAAAATCTAGTGGGTTAAATACTATTGGTATTTTGTTTAATGGGAAAGAACACCCTACTACTGAAAGTATTATAGCTAAAATGACGGGTTGTACAATTTTGGGAAGAATTGATGAGATGAACGAAGTAAATCCTAAAACAATAAAAGAACAGGCCAGTTTATTAAGAGAACACCTGTTGAATTTTTAAATTTATAGTGTCATTCAGTCATAGACTGGGATCACTTCTCGATAGAATAAGACATTTAAGTTAACTTATTCATTTGATAATTCTTTTGAGGGGACAGTCAATTTCTTGAGTGTGATGATGAAATGAAAAGTATATGAAATCGCAACTGATAACTGATAACCGAAAACTGACAACGCTAAGGGAACGCGACGCAAAACACATTTGGCACCCTTTAACTCAGCATAAAACGCATCCCGAAGTTACCCCTATAGTTAAGGCAAAAGGTTCGGTTTTATATGCAGAAGACGGAGCAGAATATATTGATGGTATTGCTTCTTGGTATACTTCTATGTATGGTCATTGCAATGATTTCATAATAGAAAAAGTACATGCTCAAATGCAAAAGCTTGATCAAATAGTGTTCAGTGGGTTTACACATCAACCCGCGGTAGAGCTATCAGAAAAGCTCATAGATATTTTGCCTAATAATCAAGAGAAAATCTTTTTTTCGGATAATGGATCTACGGCAACCGAGATTGGTATTAAAATGGCTTTGCAATATCACTTTAATTTAGGAAATAATAGAGATACTATTTTAGCTTTTGAAGAAGCTTTTCACGGAGATACTTTCGGGGCGATGTCGGTTTCGGGGCTATCAGTATACAATGGCCCTTTTGAAGATCATTTTATTAATGTAATACGTATCCCTGTTCCAACCGCTGAAAATTTGAACACAACGATTGCTAAGTTGGAGAAATTAGTGAGACAACATAAAATAGCAGGATTCATTTACGAGCCATTAGTTCAGGGTGCTGCAGGTATGAAAATGTATGAAGCTCAACATTTAGAGCCCATTCTACAGATTTGTAAAGTCAATGATATTATTTGCATTGCTGATGAAGTCATGACAGGTTTTGGTAAAACAGGGACGTATTTTGCTTCCGATCAAATTTCAGTCAAGCCCGATGTTATTTGTATGTCAAAGTCTTTGACGGCAGGTTTAATTCCTATGGCGGTTACTAGTTGTACTTCCAAAATTTACAATACTTTTTATAGTGATGATATGGGTAAAGGCTTATTTCATGCACACACATATACAGCAAATCCGCTGTCATGTGCAGCTGCTACTGCAGGGGTCGATTTACTTGTTTCTGAAGAAATACAAAATGCAATTAAAAAAATTAATACACTTCACAATAAGTTTGGAGCGTCAATTGAGCATCATCCAAAAGTCACAAACATCAGAATTCGAGGAGTTATTTTTGCATTTGATTTAGAAGTTAAAATGGAGCGTTATGGAAAACTTAGGGATCAGCTTTTTAATCATTTTAAACACGAAGGGGTGTTTTTGCGACCACTAGGAAATACTATCTATATGTTGCCGGCTTTTACTATTACTAGTACAGAATTGGAAAAAATTCAAACAAGTATTTTAAAGCTATTAGAAAACATTTAAATTTCGCATAAAATTACCAATAAGACATAATGTAATTTCAGCCGGGGGAATAGCTCAGTTGGCTAGAGCGTTTGACTGGCAGTCAAAAGGTCGTGGGTTCGAGTCCCATTTTCTCCACCAATTTTCCATAAAAAAACCGCTTCG
>JAHDEF010000040.1:0-239 GCA_020628975.1 Aquimarina sp.
GATCACTTGAAAGGTAATATCGGAACACTTCGAGAAGTACGAGAAGGCGTACAAGATTTATTTGTGATTGATGCTGATGGAAAAGAGGTGTTAATTCCTGTAAACGATGAGTTTATAGGTGAAATCGATTATGAAAATAAAAGATTTCATGTAAATGCTCCCGAAGGTTTAATCGATCTTTATCTGTAGTTTTTATTCCCTCACTAATATTTATATATTTTTCTTAAAATAAATTTTTT
>JAHDEF010000040.1:249-11417 GCA_020628975.1 Aquimarina sp.
ATCGATCTTTATCTGTAGTTTTTATTACTAATATTTATATATTTTTCATAAATTTTTTACTAAAACCTTGTTAAGAGTTTGTCAAATTAACATGCGTTAGTTTTTTTGTGGAATGATTTGTGCTTACCTTTAAACAAACAAATATTTTATGGCACCTGTTGTAATCAATTGTATCGAAAAATTAGAATATATTATAGAAGGGAATTCGCAAATGATTGCTTATTACGAAAGTTTAATACATACCATAAAATTAAACGAAGTAATGCCGTCATTAGCTTTTTTGTGTAAACAAAAACAGCGTTTCAATAATAGTGCTACTTACGAAAGTAATCGATTGAAAAAACTTCATGCTAGTATCAACTTTCCTGAAGTATTAGTAACATTGCCGTTAGATACTAACATAGATGATAATAGTATCGATTCTTATTTGTTACATTTAATTGGTGTTGAGCAGCGTTTCGTACAATTTTATTTAGAAGTAGCTAGTAAGTTGAATCCTGAAGGTGCTGTATATCACAGATTACTAAATCATATAGAAGAAATGAAAATTAGTTTAGGGCTTTTAGAAAGAAATGTAACCCATCAACAAGATTTGTTGACGGCTTAAAAGTTTTAATATTCAAATAAAAGAGGCTGTCTAAAAAGCTGAAAATTCTCCAAACTAACATTGAGCGAAGTTAAAATGTGGTTTGATTATCAGCTCATCTACTGGCTTCGACTAACGCTCAGCCTTCGTTTATAATACTTTATAGACACCCTCATTGTATTGCTATAATTGAGCAGTACTTTAAAAATTCCCTTTAAACCCTAATCGTAATTTTTTTATAATATCTTCCATATATAATATGGACCAAATCAAATTTTCGGAATCAGCGTAAGAAATTAATTCAGTAGTGATTTTTGCATTTAAACGTTTCTTTATTGACCTAAATAAAGCTTTTTGTAAGAAAAATTAGCGCTTTCTTTTACGGAAAGAAATAAACCTTCTATCGTTATGTTGCGTTATAAGTGAAGAGGTTTCGGGATTGTTATCTTGTTGAGTATTGGCGTAATTTACAGCGTCAGAAATGTTCATGAATTGCTTTGAGGCGTGATCTTTACTGAAAAAATCAGCTCTAATTAAAATATCTCGTACAGGTCCTATGAGTCCAGAAAATAATATGGTGATTTCTTTTTTTGTGAGTTCTTCCTGAATATCTTCTAAAGCATAAATACCTGAGCTATCTATATTATGAATATTATTAGCGTGTAGAATAATAAACTTTGGTTTAGGCTCTTTTTTGTCAATATGTGCAAAAATTACTTCTTTAAAATAAGAAGCATTCCCAAAATAAAGTTGATCATCGAAACGTAGAATACTGTAATCGTTTACTTGCTCTCCTTCAGGAAATCGATTGATGTTTCTGTAATAATTAGTGTTAGGAAGTTTTACTAATTCTGCTACGTGAGGGTTGGCGCTTTTGTATTGAAAAATAGCGAATGACAATAATGTACCTACAAGTATACCTGTACTGATTGTAAATACTAGCGACACTAAAAAAGTAACTAACATTACTAAAAAATCATCCAACCGAATATTAAAATATTGTATAGCTTCTTTTGTTTTGATTAGGCTTAATACCGACACTAAAATAATAGCTGCCAAAACAGCTTTAGGTAGGTAATACAGCAATGGTGTTAAGTACAATAACGAAAAGACAATAATGATAGCAACGACTACCGATGACAGTAACGTTTTTGCCCCAGCATCTTCATTAATGGCGGATCTGCTGTAGCTGCCTGAAACCAAATTCCCTTGAAAAAAAGTACCTGCAATTTTTGCAAAACCTAAAGCAATAAGTTCGCGATTTGGCAATACTTTATAGTTTCGGTATTTCATTTCGAAAGATTTGCCGATACCTACGCTTCCGATGTAGCCTATTAATGTTAATGTTGTTGCTGTCGGAATTAATTTTTTTATGGTTTCAAAATTAAAATTAGGAATGGCGAACTCAGGGAATCCACTAGGAATAGTTCCGATAATGGTCACGCCGTAGCTTTTCAAATCTAAAAAATAGCTAAGTCCAATAAACAGCATAATTAAAAGTAAAGCTGCTGGAAGTTTCTTGTTAATTTTTCGGAAGACTAATAGAAATGTAATAGCAAAAGCTGTAATGCTAAAAGTAATTAAGTGCGTACTTTTTATATGTTGAAATGTATATCCTATGGCTTCAATAGCCGAAAGTTTCCTTGGAATTTGAATTCCTAAACTGTTACTAATTTGCGAAATGATTATAATTATGGCTGCTGCCGAAATAAAACCAGATATAACGGGCTGAGAGATTAAATTGGTTAAAAAACCCATGCGAAAAATCCCCAATAACACCTGTATCACCCCTGTGATGAGCCCTGTAATAAGTAAAAGATTGATAAAATCTTCGGAAAAAGGTTCGGCCAAAACACTAATTCCAGTCATTAAAATAATTGAAGTTACCGCTACAGGGCCAACGCTTAAATAATTAGAAGTACCCAACAGAGCATAAATAAGCAAAGGAATTATGCAGGAATACAATCCGTAAATGGGGGGTACACCTGCTAAAAAAGCATAAGCTATGCCTTGTGGAATTAATACTATACCTACAGTAATTCCAGCAATTAAATCCGCTTTTCCTGTCTCGAAGGAATAGGTTTTTAATTGCCTTAGTAGCGGAAATATGTTGTAAAGAAAATCTTTCGTAGTTCGTAGTTTTATTGCTTTGTAGTACCTCGTTCTATAATTTTTGTTTTAATAACCTTAGTTTCTGGCAGGTATTTTTCGGCGCGTAATTCTAATTTATCAATTAAAATTTTAGCAGCTTCTTCTCCCATTTTACTCGCATTTTGACTAATTGTAGTTAGTTTTGGGTAAGAGTGCTTTGATAAAATTCCATCCGTAAATCCAATAATTTGAATATCATCAGGTATTTTCTTACCAATAATTTGCGCGGCATTTATAGCACTTACAGCTGATGTTTCATCTAACCCCAAAATAGCATCAAAATTATTTTCTTCAATAAAACGAACAATTTGTAGTTCAAATTCCTCTTTTTTCTTCAGCTTTAAAATATCGGTGTCCATGTTATATTTGGCTAGCGCTCTTTCAGCACCCTCCAAACGTTCTAACCCAACACTTAATTTTTGAATATTAGAAACAACACCAATTTTTTTACACCCCGAAGCGACCAATTTGTCAATAGCATCTTCTCCTGATTGTTTGTCGTTAACAATAACCTTATCACAGTATACGTCTTCAACAATACGATCGAACATCACAATAGGAATATCGTCTTTTAAAATGTCATTAAAATGTTCGAAAATTCCTTTGGTTTGCGATTCTTGACTCGCTGCTAAGATAAAGCCATCAACCCCGTTGTAAGAAAGCATATCAAGGTAATCCAATTCTTTTTGGTACGATTCGCTACTAATACAGGTTACAATTTTGTAATTATTTTTAGTGGCTTCCTTTTCAATACCTAAAAGCACTTTGGCAAAAAAGTTATTTAGAATATCAGGCACAATAACCCCAATACTCATGGTTTTACTGCTTTTTAAGCTAACCGCTAAAGCATTCGGGCGATAATTTTTTGATTTGGCTAATTTTTTAACTCGGTCAATAGTTTCTTGACTAATTTCAGGATCATTTTTTAATGATTTTGAAACCGTAGAAATAGACAAATCTAACTCGGCAGCCAATTGTTTTAAAGTAACTCTTTTGCGCATTGGTACAACTTTTAATTGCGATTACATACAAATATACGTTATAAACCCATTTATACTAAAGGGGTGTTTTAATTTATAAAGGTATTTTGGCTCGTTTTATTTTGCTGAAAAGCATTCAAAATGATTTATTTAAGGGGGTAAATGTATCGCTATGGAAAAAAAGCTACTACAACGATTTTTTTAAACTTTTTTATGATATTTTAGCAATCGCTTATGATAAAAAATATATAATGATAGGAATAATTTCTTTTATCGGGTTTACAGTGTTAGTAGCTGTAATAGCATGGTGGGCAACCCGAAGTACTGACGAGACCTCTTCGGATGGTTATTTTTTAGGAGGTCGAAGTTTAACCGCAGGGGTAATTGCAGGATCTCTTTTATTGACCAACCTTTCTACCGAACAAATTGTAGGATTAAACGGAGCTGCGTATAAAGATGGAGTTTTAGTGATGGCTTGGGAAACCTTGGCAGCAATTGCCATGGTAATTACTGCTATTTTTATATTGCCTAAATATTTAAGAGGTGGTATTTCAACCATTCCTACCTATCTAGAGCGTCGTTTTGATACGACTACTAAAGCCATGACCTCAGGGTTGTTTTTAACAGGTTATGCCGTTGTATTATTACCTATAGTATTGTATTCTGGATCATTAGGAATTAGTACTATGTTTGATTTCCCAACTTTACTTGGCGTAAGCGAATGGACTTCCGTTTGGATATGCGTTTGGGGTATAGGTCTCATAGGTTCTATATATGCTATTTTCGGGGGATTGAAAGCAGTTGCGGTTTCTGATACTATTAATGCTATTGGTCTTTTAATCGGAGGTTTATTAATTCCTGTCTTTGGATTGTTAGCTATTGGTGATGGAAGTATAGTTGAAGGGTTAACGACACTTACAGAAGCACACCCGGAAAAATTTAATGCTATTGGATCAGAAGAATCTTCTATACCATTTGCTACAATTTTTACAGGGATGATGTTAGTACAGTTGTTCTACTGGGGAACTAATCAGCAAATTATCCAACGTGCACTAGGAGCAAAAAATTTGCAAGAAGGTCAAAAAGGTTTATTATTAGCGGCGTTTATTAAAATACTAGGGCCAATAATCGTTGTGTTGCCAGGTATTATAGCATTTTATATTTATAAAGGTAATTTACCAAATCCAGATCAAGCATACCCGGCATTGGTTTCGGAAGTATTACCTAAGCCTTTAGTTGGGTTCTTTGCTGCCGTTATGTTTGGAGCAATACTAAGTTCGTTTAACTCGGCCTTGAATAGCTGTGTTACTTTGTTTGGTATTGATATCTATAAGCAGTTTATTAATAAGGAAGCAGAAGAAAAGAAAGTAGTTTCTGTAGGAAAGACTTTTGGAATTATATTGGCATTATTTTCAATGATCATTGCGCCGTTTTTATACTACGCTTCTGATGGATTGTTTGGTTACTTACAAGAAGTAAATGGAGCTTATAGTATTCCTATTTTAACTATTATAGTAGTTGGATTTTTAACGAAAAGAGTGCCTGCTTTAGCAGCTAAGGTCGGAATGTTGTTTGCCTTTTTTGCCTACGTAATTTACATTGTATTATCGAAAGGTTTAGGTGTTGAGTTTCCTCACTTTCTACACGTTCAAGCAATCACATTTGTATTAACAGTAATTATTATGTTGGTTATTGGTAAAATGCAACCAAGAGAAACTGACTATGTGCAGCAATACACCAAAGATGTTGATGTAACTCCATGGAAATATGTAGTACCTGTGGGACTAATTATCACCGTAGTTGTATTAAGCACTTATATTATTTTTAGATAATAGTTAGCATATAATTTGTAAATTATAACTCCTGTGGCTAATCAAGTTACAGGAGTTTTTTAATTTAAAGAATCTAATTCGTGTTAGTAGCAATATTATATCAAGCAGAAAAGCCACCTTTAAAAAATGGTGTTCAAAAGCCTATGAAACCAGGTGGGTATGTTGATAGTGGGGCTGATATCGCTTTTGAATTGATGCAAAATAACGTAAAAGTAGTAACTCCTGTAAATGATCCTGACATTACAACTGACAGCGATTGGGTATTTCCTGATACTAAAGACGGGATACTAAAAGCGATCGAAAAAGGAGCCAACGTATTTTGGTTAAATACAATTTTATACAATGGTCACCCTATAGAAAAATTTATTGGTGGTACTTTCAAATTTGTTGGTCAACAGCCTAAGATGGTCGACACATATGATGATAAGTGGGAGACTAATACATTTCTAAGTGAGAACGGATTACCGATACCAAAAGCTTTTTTAATCACGACTGCCGATAGCAGTATCCCCAAAGAAATAACATTTCCTTTAGTAATGAAACCGCTTCGTGGTAGAGGTAGTCAAGGGGTTTTTAAGATTCAGAATAAAGCAGCCTATAATGAAAAAATAACATCTATTTTAGAAGGAGAACATTTTGGAAATGCCGTGTATATTGAGCCTTTCCTAAAAGGGCAAGAAATTACCATTACTGTTATGCCTCAAGGAACATATTTAATCAAAGGAAAGAAAGTTGAAAAAAAATCACCTTGGTGTTTGCCTCCTGTAAAACGCTATAACCACGAAAATGGAATTGCTCCATACAATGGAAATGTAGCCGTAATGGACAATAGTAAGGTTTTGACGAAGCAAGAATTATCGAGTAAGTCAATAAAAAAGGCAATATTAGCATGTAATGCTACAGCAGATTTATTGTCAATTAAAGCTCCCATACGAATTGATTGTAGAGCAGACGAGGTAGGGAAGTATTATTTATTCGATGTGAATTTAAAACCGAATATGACTGGGCCTTCTCGCGGACATCGCAAAAATCAAGATAGTCTCTCATTATTAGCAGCGCGCGCCATTGGTTGGAATTATTTCGATTTGCTCAATAACATATTAATGCAAAGTTGGAATAAATAAAGCTTTAAACGCTAAAAATACTGACCAATTCCAAATACAAAACCTTGGGTGGCATCTTTTGTGATTCCTACTCCGTAATCGATTCTAAATGTAGCATTAAAAATTTTTTTATGAATGAATCGTAAACCAATACCAGGGTATATTCTTAAATTTTGACGTTGACTAAAATCGCCAAAATCACCTCCTGGATTTCGCCAAGTTCCAGCATCAACAAAGGTGTTACTTTGGATAGAATAATTTTTTTTATCCCATAAGGTATGTCTGTACTCGGTATTTAAAACAATGACTCCAGTACCTCTATCGATTGTATTTCCTACACCGCGAATATTTAAATTGTTATCGACCGCGAAAGGCGAAAAGGGGCTATCATCGTTGGTAGCCAAACCTAGTCTAAGTCGATTTGCCCAGTTTCCTTTTTTTCCAATTCTCGTAAAATAATGGAAATCATTAAAGAAAATCAAAAAATCAGGTAATACATCATCGGTACTTGTTACGCGCTGGAAATTTAAAATGCTTTTGAATCCTGAAATGTACTGATAGTAATATTTTAAGCTATTATACTCGTAAATAAATTTGGTTAGAATTTTTTCGACACTAAAACGCTGAGGAACATTATTATCAGTAGCGCCAAATAGATAATTATAATTTTCAGTAAAATAATTACCGCCAATTTCAATGCGGTGCTTCAAATTAAATTGAATTAGACCTAAAATTTCGTATGAAGTATTGTTGTATCTGTAATCAGCAGTTCCAGTATCTAAAAAAACAGGTTCTTGAGTAGTCAGGTTACTATGGCTAACAGCTAATCCGATTTTTTGGCTAAATAAAAAAGGAGCGCGGAAATTAATATTATAAGAATTGAAAATATCTCTTTGAAAAATTCCGCCAAAAGTAATATTTCTACCTAAAAAATTATAATCGTAAACACCCAAGCGGTAAGCTAATTCGCCATCATTAGTACTGTAAAAGTCAAACGATGGAATTACCGTAAAATTTTCTACAACATAATAAATAAGTGCGTAGCCTTCTTTTTTTTCGATTACTTCAAAATCGGCATGACTCGCTAAGGGTTGTCGTTTAATTCGATTTATATCAGTAGCTATTTTTGTAGAGTCAAGAGGTTCACCAACTTTTGTGGTAATTAATTTTTTTAAAGTGCTTGTCTTGGTTCGTTGTTGTTTTTTAAATTGAATCGAAATGATATTATTTTGAGCCAAAGCACCAAAACCTAGTGTAAAAAAAATAAAAAGTATTAGGTTTTTCATTAATTAAATGTAACCAAAAATCACTTTGATTATTAGCAAAGCGACTATCTAAAAAATATACACCCTAAAAGTGAGTATTGGTCGAAGTTTAAATGTGGTTTAGTTACTATCTATAAACAAGATGCTACTAAGGCTTAATTTTATATTACAGTATAGCACTTCTTCTTTTAGTTTATAAGATTAAACTCGGTAAACTAAAAGAGGAAGTGCTATTTGATAGCCAATTTAGGATAAAATCGAACTGATATGATTAAAACAAGAAACGTGCTCCTAAGCTAAAGGTTTGACCTAGGCCTTGAAAATTATTACCTGCTACAATGTTTCCATAAGAAGCTTCTAAATTGAAAACTTTTGTAATCTGATACTTTCCTCCAAATCCTAATTGTGTAAAGCGTTGAGAGAAATTTTCTCCACCCACTGAGGATGGATTATCAAGACCAATCAGAAAAGCTTGCTGAGCATTTACAAATACCGTCGATTTTGAACTAGGAAAATAACTCAAAAATGCACTTAATGGCACAAACAAACTTTTACCAGCAAAACGTTCGCCTGAGTTTTCATCAGCACTAGCTTCAGCACTATTTTCGCCAAAATTGTATTTTAAATCAATTTCGGTAAATAGTTGCCATTTATTTCCACCGAAGGTTTTGTCGTAAAAAAACTTGTTATCCCAAGCAAAGCTACGTTGGTCAAGAAAACCACCAGGTGCATCCTCAAATACAGGTATAAAAAGTGACGAGGTAACAGAAAAGTTGCCAATATTTTTAAAAGGCTGAATTCTTACAGAAGGAGCTATTTGCGAAACCCCAAAACGACTAGTTTGTCGGTCATTTTCTAATTTCCCCACACTTAAAGCACTACGTCCTCCAAAAGTATTTGATCGTACTTGGATTATTAAACCTACGTTTACTCTAGAGGTTTCACTGACTCCAGTAAAAAATTCATTAGTACTAGTAAAAAAGTTTTCTCTAGGAATATCAACTTTTTCAGAGTTTTCGTCAGTCCTTGATGTTTGAGTGTATAGACTATTAAAAATTTTTATATCCCATTGTCCTTTCTTTAAAAGTTTTGAAGGGGTAAATGTTTGAATGTTCGATCTGGTTTCGCCCTCTTGAGCGATACCGTTTGCAATTGCGGCAATGCAAACTAAGCCAGCTAGTACATGTTTAGTAATATTCATAATCATTATATGTGTTTAGATTTCGTTTAAGCTCCAGTCGTATTCGTAAAAGCCTACTTTAGTTTTTTCAGGAACCGCTTCTTTACGGTATTTATTTATAAAATCAACATAAGAACCGAACTGCGTAAAGTCCTTAGCGTACCATTCAAAAATTTGAGATATTTTCAAGCGCTTACCATCGTATCGAATAAAAGAAGGGTTATTAATAGCTTTATTGGTTTGTTGCGCTAATTGATGTTCTAACTTGGTAGGGGTGTAAGCTTCATTAATAATTGGGGGGCAGCCTAAACCTGCGCAAACTAACACAAAATGAAATCGGGGCTCTTTGGGAAACTTCTTTCTTAAAATATCATTTTCTATACTATTCAATGTTCTTTTTTCACCCGCAATGCTATATTTTTTTCCATCAAAAAAGCCATTAATATTTAAAGGCGATTTTATGGGGTAGTTGTTTACAATACCATCAATTACTAAAATATTATAAGCGTTAATATAAAAAGCTTGAAAATTTGCAGGGTCGCTTTCCGAAGGATTAGCATTAGCAATAGCTGTTACAAGGGAGTTTAGTTGTTCAGGCGTTTTTTTAATTTCACTATATTTTACTTTTCCTTCTTTTACATAAGTTTTAAAAAACGCATCTGCTTTGGAAAAAAAAGAACTTGAAACCTGAGCTTGAGTAATTTGAACGGCTAAAAAAAGACCGACGATTAATAACTGTTTCATATGTTTTAATTTTTGTAGAACGCTTGTTCAGTCGAACAATTTTTAGAATCATAACAAACAGCTTTTGGAAGTAAGCCTATTTTTTTAGAGAAGTGTAATTAGAGTTGCAGAATTACACCCGTTAAATAGCCTTATCTTTGTGGCTATAATTTCCTTTTATGTATATATATAATATCACTACCAATATTAGTGAAGAAATAAAATTTGATTGGCTTTATTGGATGAAACAAACATTTATTCCAGCAATGTTAGCATCAGGAAAATTTAAAAAAGCCATTATTTCGCAAGTACTTGTAGAAGAGGATATGGGAGGTATAACCTATAGCACGCAATATATTTCGGAAAACAAAACTATGGTAGATAGCTTTGTTGCTAATGAGTTAGATGAAATTTTGAGTACACATTCAAAATTTAAAGGGAGTTACGTCGATTTTTCAACAGGCTTACAAGTAATTTCAGAGATTGATGGCTAAGCAAAAACCCAAATATTCGAAACAAGCTAAGTATTCGAAAGACCATCGCTTTCAAAAATCGAATTCACCCGTAAAAGCTAAAAAACATTTAGGACAACATTTTTTAAACGACGAAAGTGTGGCGGAACGTATAGGGAGTACGCTAACTTATGAAGGTTATAAAAATGTGGTTGAAATAGGTCCTGGAACGGGAGTACTTACCAAATATTTGTTAAAAGCAGATAGCGCACTTATTGCATTAGATTTGGATACGGAATCTATTGAGTATTTAAAGACGCATTTTTCATTAGCGCACAATAGCGCCATCGGAAAAATGAATTCATTTGAAATTAAAGAAGCCGATTTTTTAAAAGTGGATTTGACGACTTTGTTTCATAATGAAGCTTTTGCAATCACGGGAAATTTTCCTTACAATATTTCTTCTCAAATTGTATTTAAGGCGATTGAAAATCGAGAGCTAGTTCCTGAATTTACAGGAATGTTTCAAAAAGAAGTGGCTAAGCGTATTTGCGAGAAAGAGGGTAGTAAAGCTTATGGAATTATTTCTGTAATAACTCAAGCATTTTACGAAGCAGAATATTTATTTACCGTTCCGCCAGAAGTTTTTAATCCGCCACCAAAAGTAGATAGTGGGGTGTTGCGATTAACGCGTAAAGAAAATTTTCAATTAGCTTGTGATGAAAAATTATTTATTCGAATTATAAAATTATGTTTTAATCAACGTAGAAAAACGATTCGAAATGGGCTAAAGTCAATGCAGCTTCCCGAAGAAATAACAGTTAACGAAGTATTTAATAAACGCCCAGAGCAGCTTTCGGTAGAAGATTTTATAAAACTCACGAATCAGGTTCAGA
>JAHDEF010000041.1:0-4737 GCA_020628975.1 Aquimarina sp.
CCTCCTACGCCCCTTTATTTTAATGCTCAAAATAGGGAAGTACTCGGCAAACGGATTTTTTCCTATCGGCTGCTTTTTAGTAAAAGGCTTTGTTTTAAACCACACCATTTAGTGCGGTTTAAAGATAAATATGGTTTAGAATTTTGACTTGAATTCTTAGAAAATATGGATTATCCTTAATCCTCCCCTTTTGTAAAACACTTTACTTATCTTTACTTCAAACTAAACATACAGCTATCTTAATTATGGCGAAAAAGAAAATTAAAATAGAGGGTCTCGAAATAAGACTTGAACCCATTAATGACAGTGATTATGTTTCGCTTACTGATATGGCTAGAAATTTTAATGGAAGTCCAACCGACCATATCAGAAACTGGCTAAGAACAGGCACAACTATAGAATTTCTGGGTGCTTGGGAAGAAATTAATAACAAGAATTTTAAACTGGTGGAATCCCACCAGTTTAAAATGAAATTCACTCAAAACACCTTTATTCCTTCTGTAGCTTCATGGGTAGAAAGTACTGATGCCATAGGTATAAAGTCAAAATCTGGCAGATATGGAGGTACTTATGCACATGGTGATATTGCACTCCAATTTGCTACATGGCTGAGTCCAAGATTTTATGTTTTTCTGATAAAGGAATTTCAACGATTAAAGGAAGAAGAGTTCCAAAAGAAAAACCTAGAATGGCACGTTTCCAAAATCACCGATAATGTAGAAGAAATTCGTAACCTCCTAGATACTATACCAGGGCAAAAACCTGATCGAAATCGGCTACAATCTCCCTTGGATGAAGATTAATTTTTTTGTAGTATGATTTGTTTTCTTATTTAAAAAGAATGCACAATAAGGATTTGAAACTCGTCAAAATGAACGAGTTTCAACTTGCTAATAAGGTGAAATCCCACCTCATTAAAAAATTAAAAAAAACCATTGATTTGAAATCTAAAGTGACCGAAACAAGTCACTTTAAGCTCAATACATAAGAACAAAGTATAAAGGGTTTTCTTATAAAAAAATATTTACTGAAATACGCATCAAAAAGCCTTAATAGGCTAGCTTTTTGATGCCCTGAGGGGGTTGTTAGGGGTGGAATGTACTCGAAAAATCGAGTACATTCCACCCCTAATACCCCCTTGAGTAAAAAATCACCCACCTTAAAAGGTGATTTTTTACGAAAAACTTTGTTTTTCATTTTTATAAGAAACCCCTTACAAAGTATACTACCCTACTCTATAAACTGCGATAAAACCTGTATCTTGTTGTAAAAAAGTAGCATGTCGACTGCCAGCATAGCCAATTGGCAAAAACAACCCGAACAGGATATGGTCTTGATCAAAGCAAAGAACCAATCTTATCTCTTTCAAGATGAAGTAAACATCACCTTTGAAAAAAACTTCTATATCGCTAAATATCCCGTCACCCAAGCCCTCTGGAAAGCGGTCATGGATGGACACAATCCTGCACACTTTAAAGGCGATCATCGCCCGATAGAAAACGTATCCTGGAAGCAGATAAACGAAGAGTTCCTACCCAAACTCAAAGAAAAAACAGGCATAAACTATCGCCTACCCTCCGAGACAGAATGGGAATATGCCGCGCGTGGTGGACAGCACTGGCAAGATGGCTACACCTATGCAGGAAGCAACCGCTTAAAAGAAGTAGGCTGGTATGATGACAACAGCCACAGCGAAACAAAACCCGTCGGCTTAAAACAGCCCAATCAAATCGGACTATATGATATGAGCGGCAATGTTTGGGAATGGTGTGCGGATCATTGGTATACGGATGAAGAAATCAAAAAAATGCCCAAAAATGGAAGCCCATGGACACTCGATGGCGACAAAGACCTTCGAGTGCTTCGTGGCGGGTCTTGGGACTACGGCAATAACTACGGTCGCGTGGCGTACCGCTTCAGGTACTATCTCAATAATCGAGACTTCATTATTGGGTTTCGATTAGCCCGGTACTAACCCTTAATCCCTTTTAAACTTTTACCCTTTTTTAGCTTTATCTCCGCGAAGCGGAGTCGCTAATTTTTTTTCGAGAGGCTTTTGAGCCATCCGCCTGTCATACGACCTATTTCATGCAATTGTTCAGCAAAAAAGTGGTATTTGCGAGAGTGATAAAGCCCCAAATCGTATGCCAAGCGAAAATAGTGGCGTATAATTTCAAGCTGTGTATTTGCTTGCTCTAACAAGTTTTTTTTATCGCTACTGGAAGCATAGTATGCCTTAATATACAATTCTAACAAATCAGATAATTGATTTTGAATTCGGTCTCCTAAGGAAAATTTCTGACTCCTTGGAAATTTATTTAATATAGGTATTGTATTTTTTAATAAATCATACACTTTTTGAATGATAGTTTCTTTCTTTTGCATAAATGAAGACTTATAATAATTTATTTACAAAAATAGTATCACTGGATAATCTTTTTCTAGCTGCAAAAAAAGCACAAAAAGGAAAACGAAAAACTGCGACTGTTACAAGTTTTCATTTCCGCTTAGAGGAAAATATTATCACTCTACAAAAAGAACTTATTCATCAATCTTATCAACCAAGTAACTACCGTACGTTTCATATTTATGATCCTAAGAAAAGAATGATAAGTGCTGCTCCCTATCGAGATCGGGTGGTGCATCATGCACTCTGTAATATCATTGAGCCTATTTTTGAAAAAACGTTTATCTACGACAGCTATGCTAATCGTAAAGGAAAAGGAACACATAAGGCCATTGAACGCTATCATCACTTTGCACAACAATATCCTTATGTTTTAAAATGCGATATTCGAAAATTCTTTCCTAGCATAGATTTAGAAATCTTAAAGCGAGAACTCCGCTGGAAAATTCGATGTACCGATACCTTATGGCTTATTGACACTATTATAGACCATTCTAATCCCCAAGAGGAACACCTACATTGGTTTGAAGGAGATCACCTATTTACTCCCCTCGAACGTAGAAAAGGACTACCGATAGGTAATCTCACTAGTCAATTTTGGGCAAATGTTTATATGAATCGTTTCGATCATTTTGTAAAAGAACAGCTAAAAGTAAAGGGCTATATCCGATATGTAGATGATTTCGTCCTATTTGGCGATAACAAAACGATCATTCACCGATGGGAGCAACAAATCAAACAATATCTGAGTACCTTAAGGCTTCGCCTTCATCCACACAAAACACAAATTCATCGCACTCAAAAAGGAATACCCTTTTTAGGCTTTCAAGTATTTCCTTTTTACCGATACGTTCGTAAAGAAAAAATCAAGCGATATAGAAGATGCCTCAAAAAACGATTAAAAGAAAAGCAATCAGGCAATTTATCGCCTAAAACACTAGAGAGTCAACTTAATGCTTGGTTGGGTCATATACGTTTTGGGCAATCCAAACGATTAGAACAAGTCATTTTTTCGTATCTTCGCCAACACGGGGTAGCA
This sequence comes from Aquimarina sp., assembly GCA_020628975.1. Taxonomy (GTDB): domain Bacteria; phylum Bacteroidota; class Bacteroidia; order Flavobacteriales; family Flavobacteriaceae; genus Aquimarina. The sequence continues at coordinate 3,447 of JAHDEF010000041.1, forward strand.
TTGTTTAAACATCCGAGTGCTTCGTGGCGGGTCTTGGAACAACAACAATAACAACAGTCGCGTGGCGAACCGCAACAGGAACAATCACAATAATCGAAACAACAATATTGGGTTTCGATTAGCCCGGTACAAGAATAATCTTATAGCCAGAGTTCTTAGAACCTATTATTTTAAGAAGTGTGCTAACTTTTTGTACGAATGCTATCCCATCTTTTTATAGATAAATACATCGAAAGAAAAAACGGCTGGTACTTCACACAAGGAAGGTCGTTTTTTTGTAGTGCCAAAACCTGTACGTATGCCTGAAGCACCAACTCTACTCAACAAAAGCAATAAAAAAGACAGCCTCGAACTCCTCCGAGGGGAATTTATAACGAATAGCTATTCAGGAGATTATGACAATCCAACAGGCGTCATTATTAGTGAACAAGAGAACTTGACCGAAATTAGCATTCCTGCTGCTTGGACCAAACTTGAATACCTCAACCTAAGTGAAAATAAGCAGCTCCGACAAGTCGTATTTGAAGGAAGATTACCCCATCTTGTTCATTTAGATATTAGTGATAGTGCCTTGACGAGTATTGAATTTTTAGAAGGGTTTACTAATTTAGCGCAGCTAGATGTTGCTCGAAATAACTTAACATCAATTAACCTTGGTGTAGCAATGCCAAAACTAAGGTTGCTAGAATTGAGCGGAAATCAGCTTCAAGCAATGGATTTCCCAAAAGGTTTTGATGCACTACAATATTTCTTTTGTATTGATAATAAGCTAACAAAACTATCATTTAATACTGCTCCATTACAGCTAGAAGTATTACAGTTACGAGGAAATAAACTCCAAAAACTACCCCAAAATATTTTACAATTTTACGCGCTAAAAGAATTATATATACATGGCAATCCATTAGAGAATATACCCGATACTATTGTGGGTTCTGGAGAAGAGCATAACTCATGGAATGATGTACACGCCTATTTAAGTTCGCTCCAAAAAGGCAAATCACAATATTTACACGAAGCAAAAATGATCCTAGTAGGTAATGGCGAAGTGGGCAAGACTTCTATCCGAAAAAAACTCATCAATAAAGACGCTTCTCTTACCAAGAAGGAAGAGAGAACACTGGGTTTAGAGGTAGAAATCGATACCTTTACCATTGAAAATATAAGTCCTAGCATTACCAAACTTGAAGAAGCAATCCATTTCAATCTGAACATTTGGGATTTTGGAGGGCAAGGAAAATATCGAGAAGCACAGCAATTATTTTGTACACCAAAAACGATTTATCTGTAT
>JAHDEF010000041.1:4778-11342 GCA_020628975.1 Aquimarina sp.
AGCCCTATCATTTATGTCATCAACAAAATAGACGAGGAAAAACTGTTAATAGACCAAAAAAAAGAGGCTGAAATATTTAAAAACATCCATGATTTCATCCATATTAGTTGCAAAACACTTCAAAACTTTGAGCAACTACATGAACTTATTCGTACGGCTTTACCTAAATTACACGATAATATTTTTAGTGAGCAATTTGCAGAATCGTGGCTAAATGTCAAAAAAGAACTAGAATCTAAAAAATCGGCACATCATATCTCTCTTACAGAATATAATACCCTCTGTAAACAACACGATTTAAGTGAAGAAGAAGCCATCACCTGGTTGACTACACTTGATCGAATCGGAACAATCATTTATTTTGGTCAAAATGAAGCCCTAAAGGATTGGATTATTTTAGACCCTCAATGGATTAAAGACGCGCTTTGTAATGTCCTAGATAGTGATAGAATAAAAGAAGGTATCTTTGATGTTCGTGATTTTTCTCTGATATGGGGTAAGTATTCCAATGATGAACACCAAAAATTAATGCAACTTCTGCTTGCCTATGAATTGGCATATCTTCAAAAAGATAAGCGGGGGAATAAGCAATATATTATCCCTTCTATGTTGAATAAAACGCCGATTCCTTTCCCTAATCATCTATCGACTCCTGACGTTCAAATTCGCTTTACCTACCAACCTTTTATTCCTGCAGGTACGGTAAGTAAATTGATGGTGCGTTTACACCAATATATTTATAATGATCTAAAATGGAAAAATAATCTCGTTTTGCACCATCCTGAAACCAATACTTACGCGCATATTTATGAACAAAGCAAAATGCAACAAGTCTACATCCATTTATTTGGCGAAAATGTCTCTCCACTCTATATACTAATCTATCAAGAATTAAAACAGATCAATACGAATCTCAAAAATGCGCGTTTTATAAAACACTTAGATTTTGAAGTAGAAGCCTTCAATGATGGTGAATGGGATCATTTAAAAATTTTACAAAAATACAAAGTACCCCAATTTTGCTTTCTCTGGGAAACGAATCATTTTATAAAAACAGAAAAAATATTTGATACGCTCGAGCAAATCAAAACGTTAATTGCGTCTAATAAACTAGAACAAGCACTTGATGAATTATTAGCGATGGCGGATGATAATCATAAAAATGAACTCACACTACTGAAAGCTAGATATATAAAACTTGAAGAAGATACCCGAATAGATATTATTAGCAGTGAAAATGCCCGTTTAGAAAGAAATAAAATTACCAACAGTATTTTAAAATTAATTGAACGTTTAAGCCTTAATGCCTAAAATACATAAAGAAAAAATTTTGAACCCTTAATCATTCCATTATCTTGATGCAATCCTACACGCAATCTATCAATGGCTATCCCCTCACGATGCGTCACATCCAAGGTGGCACCTTCGATATGGGCGATGAATATGGCGATTTGGACGCAGACAGTCTACCCATCATAAAAGATGTAGCCGTCTCCGATTTTCACCTCGCAGAAGTACCCGTCACCCATGGACTATGGAAAGCGGTCATGGGCGCGTATAATTCGGAATCTCGGTTTTCAGGCAATGATCGACCTGTAGAGCGTGTTTCTTGGGATGATATTTGCCAAGAAAAGGGCTTTCTTGATCGCCTAAACGCACTTGACCCTCGAGCCGATGGTTTACAATATCGCCGCCCCACCGAGGCGCACTGGGAATTTGCGGCCCGAGGTGGAATTTATAACAATCCCTATCAATATGCTGGCAGCAATCGCCTGAAAGAAGTCGGCTGGTATGATGAAAATAGCCACAGGGAAACAAAACCTGTAAAACTTAAACTTCCTAATGCCCTTGGTCTTTACGATATGAGCGGGAATGTATGGGAATGGTGCGCAGACCACTGGCATGAAAATCATAAGAACCGTCCCCTAAATGGCGATAACCCTTGGAATACAGGCGGCGACAAAAAACGTCGAGTGCTTCGTGGCGGGTCTTGGGACTTCAACAATAGCGGCAGTCGCGTGGCGTACCGCCTCAGGATCAATCGCGATAATCGAGACCTCAATATTGGGTTTCGATTAGCCCGGTACTAACCCTTGATCACTTTTAGGCTTTTACCCTTTTTTAGCTTTATCTCCGCGAAGCGGAGTCGCGATTTTTTTTAGAGGTATATTTCATTTATTCTTATACCATTCTTTAAAAGCAATACTAGTCATTTGCATCGCGATTTCTCGATTGTCTCGTTTTTCTTGCGATAATGCCTTTTTGCGGGTATGTACTTGTTCTATAATCCGACTAAATTGGTCATCTTTAAAAATGTCCTTTTTAAACCAACTTACCAAGACCGCGGCCCTCCCCTTCTGATCTTTAGCAGTCGATTTTTCCTCTACAATTTTATATATCTCTTCACAAAAGTAATCTTCATAACCCTGACAAACAGTTGATGGAATATTATTCAGTATTTTAAGGGCTATATCCTCATATATCCCTTTTTCTTTTAAAAACTCCAATGCCATTTCTTGTGCATAGGTCAGTTGGCGTAAATCATTGGTAATTTTGGGTCGATCAATCTTTTTTGTCGCATCACTCACATAAAAGACGATAGAGGTAATACTTCGCCCTGTTTTGAGGTATTCCATCTTGGGCATTTCCAAAATACCACTAGCATTAATACCTTCTTGAATTGGTTCTAATACACGAACACGCAGATTTTTAAACGAACCATATTTTCCTTCAATGCGTAGTAACTTTTTTAACTCATCTATTTCAAAATGAATTTTTGTAACTGGGCCTTCCTTTTGGCGACGATCACGTTCTGCTTTGGCATATAATAAAAAGCGAATCGCATGCGCACTAGTGATGCCTTTGGGTAATTGTATATTGAGGAAATTGCGACGAAACCCCAATAATAAAGGCGTCATCTTATCATTAAATTCATAAGAGATATAAATACTCCCCTCTTTTGATTTCTTTGCACCTATGGCAGAAAAGATAGGCACATACGACGGCAATACTTTTCCCTCAATCGAGACTTCTGAATCAAACTCACAGACCACTTTTGCCATACGTTTGGTGGCTTTTCGTATTTCATCATAGAAACCTCCAGAACGATTACCATCTTTGGCAAGAACCCGTTTTAAATCTGCTAAAGGAATAATGGCTTCTGGTGGCAATTCATCCTGATGACTTGGATTGAGTTGAGCCACCAAATACAAAAAGATGATCCATTCTCTTGCATTGGTAAAATCGACTTTCCCATTTAGCGCAAATTCATTGGCTAAACGAGCAATAGGTAGGTCTTTGGTTTTATGTTGTAACATGCTGTAAATTTACATAAAGGTACACTAATTCGTATCATTGTACCTCTTAAATAATTAAAAAAAATCTGCTCGCGCCTGTTCTTGTACCTTTTTACTAAATGGTAGAACAATAAGCATAAAAATAGATCGTCCTGTTTATGTACCCCTGTGTGAAGACATACTCCTGTTTATGTACCTCCAAAGGGAAGCATTTATTTTTATCGTCCTGTTTGTGTACCTCTAAAGTCCTGTTTATGTACCCTTATAATGCCTTAGTGATCCCTTTAGGATACTTAATGCTAAGGAATAGAGGTGAAATAGGAAGCTATTGGCTATATTTCTAGGTAGTCCTGTTCATGTACCTTTTTGTGAGATTACATTCCTGTTTATGTACCTACTAAATCCTGTTTATGTACCTTTAAAAGGAGCTTTTATCTCCTGTTCATGTACTTATAAAGACCTGTTTATGTACTCTTTTTATCCTGTTTATGTACTCCTGTAAAGGTATAATCAGTTGATATTCAATTAATTAGGAAGGTAACAAATATTAAATATAAAAGAAGAGAAAGATAAAACTCTTAAAGGGAAAGATGCTTTATAATTTTAAAGATTTTTTAATTGGATTTTACTTTGTGTAAAGTTAACAGAAGATGAATTTCTGTGTAATCAAATTAAATCTTACTAAGATTTATGTATCAAAAAAATCGATTTTTCCATTTTTTAGATCAAAACAGAACTTTCTTTAAAAATTCTGCAATCAATTTTTTGCTTTTTAAGCGGTTAAAAAAATCGAAACAATGATCTATAGCTTTTTGTGTTGAACGGTTTTTAAAACTGTTTATTTTAGTTGAATTTTAAAAAATAAAATCGAACTGGAAGTTGGCAAATCATACTTGAATACTATCTTATATAGCTTTTACAGCTAAAACAGCTTAATGGTATTACATATAAAAAGCTGTATATACAGCTTTTTATGTGTTAGCTGTAAAAGTGTGTTTTGCTGTATCCAGCTTTTGAAAAATGCTTATCCAAATTTTGAGGAAATTTTGATTGAATTGCTCATTTAATGCAGTAAACACCTTGTGTAAATTGTATGATAAATAATAAAAAGCTGTATTTACAGCAAATACAGCTTTTGCTATAAATACAGCTTTTATAGCTTTTTATGCATTGCGAATTAAATCAGAAATATAGTCCTTAATCGTCTTTCCTTCTTGCGAAGCTTTGACTTTTGCTTGACGATGAACGGATTCATCTAAATAAACAAATTTGCGTTTTTCTTTGACTTTTTTCTCTGCTTTTGGCGCAGCCTTCTTTTTTTCCGCTGCAGGTGCTTTTTTATCTTGCATGAGCTCCTTCCCTGCCTTTTCAATCTCACTTAATGGAGCATCTAGAAAACTTCGTCTTTTTCTATCCTTAGCCATAATCTAAAAATTAAATTTTTCAACAAATTCCTTATAAAAAGGCCCAAATCGTTTTTTCCCTTCTTTATTATCGAGAATACTTTCATAAGTCGAAACACGCCCAATAGAGACTACATCTGATAATACAGTATCAAAAACGGGCATTTCATAATGTTCCATGAATTTTTTGGCAGATCGGTCCTCCAGTTTATTCCGTTTTAAATTGTGGAACGCATAATAAGTAAAGTCAAATCCTTTTTTCGTTTTGAATTTATCCAAATCCTTGATAATACTAATAAATCGGCGCATACTTAGGCCCTCTAGGTCCCCTGCTTTAAAAGGAATCAGAATACTATCGCATACCGCAAGCATTGTTCCTATTTGCTCATCCTGAGCATTTGTAATTCGTGGAATATCAATGAAAATGACATCGTAATGCTCCGCATGATACTTTACTTCTTGTGCAATATACTTGGGAACAACCTGCTCAATTGGATATGGAGGCGTTTTATCTTCATAATCAACAGCTTCAAATTTTCTATAATCTAAAGCACTTTCTTGATGGTCACAGTCCAAATAAATGACCTTCAATCCTTGATTAATAGCTAAACAGTTGGCTAAGTGTAAACCAATGGTCGTTTTTCCAACTCCGCCCTTTTGATTGGCAATAGAAATAATTCTCGTCATAGTAAATATACAGTTTTTGCTGCAAAGTTAAACAAATCAGCTTAATAAGCAAATACTGCTTTTTACTATTTTTATAGTTATACAGTAAAAGCTGTATATACAGCTTTTACTGTATTTTAATATTTGTTACCCACCTTATCAATGAACGTCTGTAATCGGTGCTTTCTTTAGTTTATGTTTTTTACTCTCTTATCTTCTTAATCTTGATTCGCTGAAATGGAATAATTAAGCTGAGATTACGGCCCGCTTCGATCACTTCCATATAGCAAAGGCGATGTTTGGGAACGGCTAGTTTTTCAAATACAGCTACATATCGGTTCGTTTCATTGGGTAAAACTCTAGTTTGCTCGCCCCGTAAAAGGAAAATGGGGGTTAAAATCTGCTCATTAATAGCCGTTCGTTTAGGACGCCTTTTTTCTCGAATTCCAAATTCGGTATAACTAATATCATAGGGAATTGCCCCTTTATTTTGAATTTCATATTGAATGTAACAATGGTCAAGGCTATGATAAATGCCTAATACTTTCAGGTGTATATCGTCATGTCTAGATTTGATAAAGCGATAGCTAGGATTTTCTTTTATGATTTTCTGGGCAGTGCGTTGAATGAGCTGTTCTTTTTGCTCCGAAAGTGGGGAAGTGTTGATCCCCTTTTTTCGATGAGTAGGATTTTGGTGAATAGGATTTTGATTAATGGGAATTACCTTCGGTTTATCGGATAGGGTAGGGGCTTCCTTATTGTGTGTCAAACTAGAAAGAGTGCGCTGTTCTTTTTTTGCTAAATGCCGAATGCTTTGATTACTGGATATAAAATAATTGAGTTGGGGTTGTACACTATAGCGAACCAAAAAAGAATAGTAAAATTGATCTTGGGTGATAATGGTCAAATTAGTCGTAATGTGATTTTGTCGCCCTTTAATACGCAAAATATTATCGGTATAATCCGTAATGAAAAATTCACTATTGCCTAAATCAACATAAGTAATCGGGGAGGGAAAAACCAAATGAGTGGTTTGATGAGTGGTAATATCAATTTGCTCCAATGGGTGTTGTTTTCGTTGGTTTTCTAAGACTGAATTGGATATATCTTGTGCATTGCCATTTTGTAAAAGGCAGCCAGATAATAATAGTACAATAAGGAAATAGTAGCTCTTCATAATATTTAGTAAGCGAGGTTTT
>JAHDEF010000042.1:0-3802 GCA_020628975.1 Aquimarina sp.
AATTTTTAACGGCAACTACAGTGTAAGTTCCAGAAGTTTATTAGAAGTTACCGCCAGTAATGGTTACGATTTCGGCGGCTTTCAATATGCTTTAAACGAAGTGGCAGTGAGTCGAAAAAACACCACGTCAATGATTACAGTTCATACGCAATTAAATGATGAGTTTTTAACTTCCTATTGGGCTGATGGGCTTATTGTTTCTTCCCCTACAGGTTCAACAGGCTATTCGCTAAGTTGCGGTGGCCCGATAATGATGCCCCAAACTTCAAGTTTTTTACTAACACCTATTGCACCACATAATTTAAATATGCGCCCCTTTGTGATACCAGACCATTTTAAATTGGGGTTAACCATTTCAGGTCGTGAAGACGAACATTTGGTGTCGTTAGATTCTCGTACACACACAATTCCTAACGAAACAGAAATTATTATTTCAAAAGCTCCATTCAACATAAATATGGTATTATTACAAGAAGAAAGTTTTTTAAAAACCTTAAGAAAAAAGATGCTTTGGGGTGAAGATCAAAGAAATTAAACAATAAAACAAAGCAAAAGCAAGTTGTATTTTGAGTAACGTATTATAGAAGCGTATATCGAAAATGATTTTTCTATATTTGCAAACCCTAAAGCTATGTTAAAAAGAATTTTATTATATCTATTTGCATTGAGTTGTTTTGTAACAACGGCACAAACATATGAAGTTGGTTTTACCATTGGGGGAACAAATTTTGTTGGAGACGTTGGTCGAACGCGATTTGTAGATTTTACTGACGTAGGATTTGGAATGATAGCTAAATGGAATAGGAGTGATCGCCACTCATTTCGTTTTACGGCATTGTATATTCCTATATCCGATACCGATGTAAGTAGTAGTGAAAGTAGAAGAGAGTTTAGAGGTTTTAAATTTGAAAATTCTATAAAAGAATTTTCATTAGGACTTGAATTTACTTTTTGGGAATGGGATTTACATGAAGGAGATCAGCAATTAACACCGTATTTATATACAGGTGTTACCGTAATCAATCACGGCGATTTAGCGAGAACTCCCGAAGAAAATAGAGTGGTACAGATTAAATCATTTGGTAACGATTGGAATATGGCTATACCTATAGTTTTTGGGGTAAAAGCTTCCATTTTCTCGAAGATGATCATTGGGTTTGAAGTAGGTGCGCGTTATGCATTTACTGATAATTTAGATGGTAGCGAACCCGAAAATTTGAACTTGCCGAACGTTCCAAACACAAGACCATTAGATTTGTCGTTTGGTAACAACAATAAAAATGATTGGTACTTTTATAATGCGCTAACACTAACCTATACCTTTGGTAGAAAACCGTGTTACTGTAAGTTTTAGATTATTCAAATTATAAAATAATCACCGACAATCGTTGATTATAAAGAGTTTTAATACCTATTTCGATTTTTCGATTTAGTTGATAGATGAAGTGATGAGTTTGAAAGAGCAATTAAATGCAAACATACCGCAGCATGTAGCCATAATTATGGATGGTAACGGCCGATGGGCAAAAAAGCAAGGTTTTATGCGTGTTTTTGGCCATGAAAATGGGTCCTCAACCGTGACTAGAATTGTCGATGCCGCTGTTGATGTAGGGGTTAAATACTTGACCTTATATGCTTTTTCTACAGAAAATTGGAATCGTCCTAAGTATGAAGTAGAAGCTTTAATGACCTTATTAGTGAAGTCATTAAAAAGAGAGTTGCCAAAATTACACAAAGAAAAAGTGCGTTTACATGCTATTGGAAATCTTGAATCACTACCCAAAAAGCCTTATAACGAGCTAAAAGCGGTAATGGAACAAACTAAAGATTACGATACCATGACACTAACTTTAGCACTTAGTTATGGTGCTCGAGAAGAGTTGGTAAAAAGTGTGCAGCAAATAGCTGATAGAATAAAAAAAGATTTAATTTCGCCACATTTAATTACCGAAGACGTTATTAAGGAGCATTTGTACACACACGACATGCCAGATGTAGACCTTTTAATTCGCACGAGTGGCGAACAACGTATTAGTAATTTTTTACTATGGCAAATTGCTTATGCTGAATTGTATTTTACGCCCGTGTTGTGGCCCGATTTTACATCAGAACATTTGTACGAAGCCTTTTTAGATTATCAACAAAGAGAACGAAGATTTGGAAAAACAAGCGAGCAACTTCAAAATAGCCCGATTTAGACATACTACACTACTAGTTTCCCTACTACTATTTACCCTCAATTTTACTTTTGCGCAAGACATCGGTTTAGGCGATAGCAAACGATATGTTATCGGTAGTATTGATGTTAAAGGAAATACTACGTATAACAAAAAGACTATTGTAACCTACACAGGACTTCGTGAAGGTCAAGTAGTTTATTTACCAGGGGATGATATCAGTAAAGCCATTAAAAAACTATGGGATTTAGGGCTTTTTAGTGATGTTAACTTATACCTAAAAAGTATTGAAGATGACAATGTAGCTCACCTTGAATTAGAAGTGCAGCAAGTACCCGTGTTAAAAGAAGTGCGCATCGAAGGGGTAAGAAAAGGGAAGAAGAAAGAATTTATTGACGATAATGAGTTAACAGCAGGTACTAAAGTCACTGAAAATTTAATTACCACTACAAAAAACTACATTCGCGACGACTTTCGAAAAAGCGGATACTTAAATACAAAAGTGCTTGTAAATGTAACAGAAGCACAAGATTCTACCGATAATAACAAAGTCAATATGCTGCTACGTGTTGATAAAGGTGAGCGCGTAAAAATTGATAGTATTTCCGTGGTAGGTAACGATAAAATATCGAATGCTTCTATCAGAAAATATTTAAAAAAGACAAAACGAAAAAATCCATTTCGATTCTGGAAACGTTCAAAATTTATTGAAGACGATTACAAAGAAGGTAAAGAGCGTATTATAGAGAAGTATAAAGAAAAAGGATATCGTGATGCAAGAATTGTAAGTGATACCATTTATAAAGGCGATAAAAATATTGCACTTCAATTAAATATTGAAGAAGGGCGTCGTTATTATTTTGGTGACATTACCTTCTTAGGAAATAGTGTTTTTAGTGACCGCGAGCTTGCTAGAAAATTAGTTTTGAAAAAAGGAGATGTTTATAATGGTATACTTTTAAAGAAAAGAATTGCTGATACAGAAAGACCCGATGGTGATGATATCACTAATCTATATCAAAATAATGGGTATTTCTTTTCGCGCGTACAACCCGTTGAAACTAACGTGCAGAATGATAGTATCGATTTCGAAATTCGTATCGTCGAAGGTAAATTGGCACATTTTAATAATATCACGGTTACAGGTAATGATCGTACAAACGATCATGTAGTGTATCGTAATATACGTACACGACCAGGTGAGGTTTACAGTAAAGAAAAGATAATCCGTTCTCTACGTGAATTGGGGCAAACCACTTTTTTTGACACTGAAAACTTAAACCCGAATATTAAAAATGTTGATCCTAATGCAGGTACGCTTGATATTGAATATCAGGTAGCCGAAAAAGGATCAAGTCAATTCGAGTTGCAAGGAGGTTTTGGAGGTACTGGTTTTATCGGTACGTTAGGGCTTCGATTTAATAATTTTTCTATTAAGAATATATTTAACGGAAAATCATACACGCCACTGCCTTCAGGAGATGGTCAAAGTTTATCATTACGAGCCCAAGCCAGTCAGTCATTTCGAACGTATAGTTTATCGTTTGTGGAACCTTGGCTTGGAGGAAAAAAACCATTTTCACTATCAGTATCTTTTTCTCACACAAAACAGTTTAGAACAGAAT
>JAHDEF010000042.1:3812-5471 GCA_020628975.1 Aquimarina sp.
GTGTTGATGTCGACAGAGATCAAAGCTTCTTACTTACAGGAGGAAGCGTTGGTATAGCCAAACGTTTAAACTGGCCTGACGATTATTTTACGGCTTCGCATACATTAACGGCGCGTCACTACGATTTAAAGAATTTTAGGTCAGCACTATTTACCTTCCCTAATGGTAATGCCAATGATTTAACCTATACTTTTGGGATAACGCGTGATAATACTACCATAAGTCCAATTTTCCCAGTAGGAGGTTCTAGATTTTCTTTTACATTTAAAACATCGTTGCCATATTCTTGGTTCGGTGATACCGATTGGGCTGGTTTAGCAGATGAAAGAGAACAGATCGTTATTTCAGGTAGAGATCCTAATGATCGTATATCGCAAATTGACCAAGAGCGGTTTAAATTTTTAGAATATTACAAAATTAAATTCTCAGGAGATTGGTATACGCAATTACCTAAAAAGTTTGTACTTAAATCTTCATTTAGTACAGGGTTTTTAGGAGCCTACAACCAAGATCGTGGTTTAATTCCTTTCGAAAGATTTAGATTAGGGGGTAGCGGATTAGGTGGAAACGTCGGTTTGGCTTCTATTGAAAATATTGCTTTACGCGGATATCCAGATGCTAGTGTAATATCATTAGCACGCGATATTACGGAGGCAAATACAAATACTAACGAAGGTTCTACGATATTTAATAAATATTCCTTAGAATTGCGTTATCCAATAAGTTTAAAACCAGCGGCAACCATTTATGGTGTAGGTTTTTTAGAGGGTGGTGCTGCATATAACAATTTTAAGCAGTTTAATCCGTTTCAATTAAACCGTTCAGCTGGTGTGGGGGTTCGTATATTTATGCCTGCCTTTGGTTTATTAGGTATCGATTTTGGACATGGTTTCGACCCTGTTCCTGGACAAACACAAAAAAGTGGATGGCAAACACATTTCATTCTCGGGCAACAATTCTAAATTGTGGCACGATTATTTCAATATAAAAAAGAAATAAGATGCGAACAAAAATCTTAGTAAGTATTGCGTTACTGTTGGGCTTAATCAGTACCGCACAAAAAGGAGCAAGAGTTGGATACATTGATATGGATTATATCTTAGAAAATGTTCCTGAATTTACAGAAGCTAGCGCTGAATTAGATAAAAGAGTAGAAAAGTGGCGTCAGGAAATTGAGCTAAAACTTAGTGAAATTGAAAATGAAAAGACGGCTTTAGCCAATGAAAAAGTACTACTTACAAAAGAGCTTATAGAAGAGCGCGAAGAAGATATATATTATAAAGAAAAAGAAATTTTAGATTATCAACATAATCGATTTGGACCAGGAGGAGATTTAATAAGATACAAGCAAACGCTAGTTCAGCCGGTACAAGATCAAGTTTTTAATGCCATACAAGAAATAGCAAAACTTAAAAAGTTTGATTTCGTTTTTGATAAATCATCGGATGAAGCGATGTTGTTTACTGCCGATCGATACGATATTAGCGACCTCGTATTAAGAAACATTACTAGGGCTTCAAAGCGAAAGCAAGTTTCGTCTAAGGCGGAAAAATCTAGAGTTGAAAGAGAAGGAAAAAATACAGTAGCACAAGATAGAGAGTTGCAAGAACGCCAAAAAGCTATCGAAGCCAAGAAAGCGGAAAGAGAAGCTTTAATTGA
>JAHDEF010000042.1:5481-11338 GCA_020628975.1 Aquimarina sp.
AGAAAAAACAAGATATTCGGATACTGAATTAGAAGAATTCAAAGCTTTAATTGAAAGCAAAAGAAAAGAGCGTGAAGATTTACGCCAAAAGAAAATAGCAGAATACGAAGCAAGACGTAAAGAATTATTAGAAATTCGTAAACGTAAAAAAGATTCGTTAGAAGCATTGAGAAAAAAGTAATTTTAAAATTGAATTAAATAAATAAGAATAATGAAAACAGTTAAATCACTATTTATTGCAGCAGCTTTATTTTTAGGAATTTCTGCAGGAGTACAAGCACAAAGTAAAGTAGCACACATCGCATCACAAGAATTGATTAACCAAATGCCAGGTTATAAAAATGCAATGGGTGAGTTAGAAAGACTACAAAAAACTTACGATGCGGAGTTCAAAAATATGATGACTGAGTTGCAAAAAACTATGGAGCGTTATAATGCTGAAGCAGGTACTAAAACTCTAGAAGAGAATGAAAAAAGAGCTATTGAGGTACAAAGCACAGAAAAAACAATTTCTGAATATAGAAATAACGCAGTAAAAGAATTACAAAAGAAAGAAATCGATTTGCTTAAGCCTGTAATTGAACAAGCACGTCAAGCTGTACAAGAAGTAGCTCGAGCAAAAGGATATCAGTATGTTTTAGATTCTCAAACAGGTTCAGGAGTAATAATGGCAGATGGTTACGATTTAATGAATGATGTAAAGTCTAAGTTAGGCATCTAAGTTTTTAAAACATTAAAAAAGTATTTTAAAGGCTGCTTCGTAACTGAAGCAGCTTTTTTTATTTTCGTAACATGAGTAGCAAACAACCTATTGGAGTATTCGATTCAGGCATAGGCGGTACAACTGTTTTAAAAGAGCTTGTTGAATTAATGCCAAATGAAGATTTTATTTATTACGCAGATAGTGCTAATGCTCCTTATGGTCCAAAATCTAAAGAAGCTATTATACAGCTTTGTGTAAAAAATGTAGAATGGTTACTAGCTCGCAACTGTAAATTAATTGTGGTAGCGTGCAATACTGCTACGACAAATGCTATTGCTTTTTTAAGAGCGAAATATCATATTCCATTCATTGGTATAGAACCTGCCATTAAACCAGCAGCATTGCGCTCAAAAACGCAACATATTGGTGTGTTGGCGACACTAGGTACATTAACGAGTCCTTTATTTCATAAAACCTTATTGGATCATGCAAATGGAGTTGTTATTCACAATGTTATAGGTAAAGGATTGGTTGAACATATTGAAAAAGGTGATTTTAATAGTGATAAATTAAAAAAAATAGTATTAAACTACTTAACTCCTTTAATTCAAAAAGAAATCGACTATTTAGTATTGGGTTGTACACACTATCCTTTCTTAAAGCCTATTTTAAGCACTTTTTTACCAGATCATATTATTGTTATCGATTCAGGCGAAGCAGTGGCAAAGCAAACCTTAAATGTTCTTAAACAAAAAGGCTTAAAATATCAAACTAACAATGAAAATGGGAATATTCATTATTTTAGTAATGGTAACATTGAAATTTTGGAAAAAGCACACAATTTACATTTTATCGACAAAAAAATGCACTTTATCGATATTTGATTAATTTTTAGTGCAACATATTTCGTTCAAATACACTTTTTTTAGTTATATTGCAGTGTAATCGAAAAGGTTACGCCCTTTTTAACCCAAAACTACAGTATATGAAATCAGTATTTATTGCGATTTTCGCATTTTTAGGATGGGCTACCTACGCAAATAACGCTAAGGTGGATGTGATGGAAACTTTAGATATTTTGAATAGTAACAAAGCTATTTCGATTAGCGAGGAAAGGGTTGAAAACCAAATTTTAGAAAAAGAAAGCCAAGTGGCTTTTGAATATTACTACACTATGGATTGGTTGTATGAAGAAACCCCATTCATTTATAAGTTAGAAGCATTAGTATAACATAAGATATTTCATTGAGTTTTAGTAATTGTTTTGTTTAGTTATTGAAAAGGCTGCCATTTAGGTAGCCTTTTTGATTTTCTAGCATAAAAGTTTCTTAATATATAGTCAGCATTTCAATCTGCTGAAGTAAATTTGCAATCCAATTTTATGACTATGAGCACATTTATCGTTAAGCCAGTGGCTACATCTCACGAAGGTATTCTTAAGTTTGAAGCCAATCAATTTATAACGCAACACATCAGTTATGAATTTGAGAATATTGAAGAGGCTAAAATATCCCCTTTAGCACAACAACTATTTCACTTACCGTTTGTAAAACAAGTTTTTATTGCTCAAAATTTTGTTGCCATAAATAAATATGATATCGTGGCATGGGAAGATGTTCAAGATGAGGTTGCCAAAGAAATTGAAGCTTATTTAAATTCAGGAGCTCCTGTAATTGAGGCTACTGATACAACTACTAAAAAAGTACCTGCAACGGTTTATGCAGAAAGTACCCCTAATCCTGGAGTATTAAAATTTGTAGCTAATAAAAAGCTGGTATTGAATACGGTTGAATTTAAAAATATTGATGAAGCAAAAGACGCTCCTTTAGCAATGGAATTGTTTAAATTTCCTTTTGTTAAAGAAATTTTTATGGATGATAATTACGTTTCGATAACCAAGTTTGATTATATCGAGTGGAATGATATTACACAAGAAATAAGAGAATTTATAAGAGTTTATTTAGAAGATGCGAAACCGATATTAGCCCATAATTTCCAAAAAGAACAATCAAAAACGCCTGAAGGTGATCAAGCTATAGCAGCTACAGAAAATCTTGATGAAACATCGCAATTAATTATTGGTATAATAGACGAATACGTCAAACCAGCAGTAGCTAGTGATGGAGGTAATATTCAATTTATTTCCTACGAAAAAGAAACA
Organism: Aquimarina sp.; assembly: GCA_020628975.1. GTDB lineage: Bacteria > Bacteroidota > Bacteroidia > Flavobacteriales > Flavobacteriaceae > Aquimarina. The sequence continues at coordinate 8,346 of JAHDEF010000042.1, forward strand.
AAAAAAGTAGATGTGTTGTTACAAGGTGCTTGTAGCGGTTGTCCATCTTCAACAATTACGTTAAAAAATGGTATAGAAAATATGTTGAAGGAAATGCTACCAGGTAAGGTGGCTAGTGTAGAAGCTATAAACGGATAAGTAGCTAAATACATTTCGAGACAAGGTAATTGATTGAATTTCAATTTTTTGATTTTTTACTTTGGTGAAATGTATTTTTTTAATAAATTTACTATAACGATTTCGGAAATTAATCTCAAACACAAACATAAATCAAATGGCAGTTCTAAAAGTAATTGAAGTATTAGCAAATTCATCTAAAAGTTGGGAAGATGCTACGAAAAAAGCCGTAAAGCATGCTTCTAAATCTATAAAAAATATCAAATCAGTTTACGTTAATGAGCAAAGTGCTCAAGTTAACGATGAAGGTGAAGTATCTGAGTTTCGAGTAAACGTAAAAATCACTTTCGAAGTAGTATAAACTAGTAAGTAGTAATTTGTTTTTTTCATTTTTGCGCACGGTGAAAGCCGTGCGTTTTTTTGTGTCTTGTTTTTAAATAGTTTTTGTAATTTAAAAATGAATTCTATTAAATTTAGTCTACATAAAATCAGCTTTATGAAATATATTTTTGGGTTTCTTATTTTTATGAGCTCAGTGCTTTCAGCACAAAAGCAAACCCCTACTGTCAATAATTTGCGATTAAAAGAGGGTGTGTCAATTTCTCAATTAAAAACTATATTTTCTCAATTAAAAAATCTACCCACACATTCAAATGTGTCTATGGCATTATTAAAAAATGATACCGTAGTCTTTTATGGAGTTTATAAAGAAGAAAATGAGCTCGTCAGTGTTTCAAATAAAAATACTGTTTATGAAATAGGTTCCTTAACTAAAGTATTTACTTCAAACTTACTAGCACAATTTGTTATTGATAGAAAAATACAACGGCTTAATGACCCTGTAAATAAATATTACAAGCGTCCTTTTGCAAATCATGGTGAAATTTCTTTCTTAAGTTTAGCAAATCATACTTCTGGTTTACCAGCTTTGCCTTCAAACTTAAAATTAAATAAAGTCAATCCTTTAAATCCATTTAAAAACTACGATCAAACGGCATTTTATGAGTATTTGTACTCTAAAATGCGATTCGAATATAATCCAGGCAGTACTTCATGGTACTCTCATTTTGGAACAGCTTTGCTAGGTATAAGTCTCTGTAAAATAGCACAACAACCATATGAATCTATTTTACAAGAAAATATTCTAAAACCGCTTGAAATGACGAATACTAGTACACGAAGAGAAAAGGTAAAAGAAAAATTAGTTCAAGGGTTAAATGCTAAAGGTATACCAACACCTAATTGGGATCTTAACATTTTTATCCCAGCAGGTGGTATGTTATCTTCTGTGAATGATCTGGCTAAGTTTGCCCAATCACAATTTTTAAATCCCACAGAAAGCACTTCCTTAACTCATGAAATTACGTATAAAACAGAAGAAAATGTAGCTATCGGATTAGGTTGGTTATACTACTTGAAAAAAGAAAGGCCAATATTATTTCAAAACGGAACTTCAGGTGGATATCAATCAACTATGGTAATTGATAAAGAAAGTAAAAAAGGAGTCATCATTTTAGCAAATTGTTCGCTGGTTAACACAAAAGAAAAGGCTATTTTCGACGACTTAGCTTTTGAGTTGTTAGATAGTTTATAAAACACTGCAAATGAAATTGATCAAATTTTTAATAGCCCTACCTATTACTTTAATACTTATTACAAGTTGTAATTCACAAAATAAAAAATCGATGGAGCACGAATTTACCAATGATCTCATTAATGAAACTAGCCCATACTTATTACAACATGCTCACAATCCAGTAAATTGGAAGCCTTGGAATGATGAAACTTTGGCAGAAGCTAAAAAGGAGCAAAAGTTAATGCTTATAAGTATCGGTTATGCAGCTTGTCATTGGTGTCATGTTATGGAACACGAAAGTTTCGAAGATTCAACTGTAGCAGCGGTAATGAATAAAAACTATATCAATATTAAGATTGATCGAGAAGAGCGCCCTGATATTGACCAAGTATACATGAGTGCCGTACAACTAATGACTAAAAGCGGTGGGTGGCCATTAAATGTAGTAGCCTTACCTGATGGAAGACCTGTTTGGGGAGGTACTTATTTTCCGAAGAATGACTGGATGGCTGCTTTAGGTCAAATTCAAAAAATTTATGAAGATGATCCCAAAAAACTAGTGGAATATGCCGATCAACTTGCTAGTGGTATGGAATTGGTGAGTATTGTAAAGCCTAATGAAGATGCTATCGCATTTACTCTTGAGACACTCGATAAAGGAGTTCGAACTTGGTCTCAAAAATTCGATTATATTAAAGGAGGTTTAAATTACGCACCGAAATTTATGATGCCTACTAATTATCATTTTTTATTGCGATATGCACATCAAACAGCCAATGAAGATTTAATGAAGTATGTAATTCATACGCTCGATCAAATTTCTTATGGCGGTGTTTATGATCACGTAGGTGGTGGTTTTTCGCGTTATTCAGTCGATGAAAAATGGCACGTTCCGCATTTTGAAAAAATGCTATATGACAATGGGCAATTAGTAAGTTTGTATGCCGATGCTTACTTAGTAACTAAAAACCCATGGTACAAGCAAGTGGTAGAAGAAACTTTAGGTTTTGTAGAAAGAGAGCTCATGAGCGAAGAAGGCGTATTTTATTCTTCTTTAGATGCGGATAGTTTAGATGAAAATAATCATTTAGAAGAAGGGGCATTTTATGTTTGGAAGGCTAATGAATTGAAAGATTTACTAGGAGATGACTTTCCATTATTTCAAGATTATTATAATATAAACCCGTATGGTCTTTGGGAAAATGAAAATTATGTATTAATTCGAAGTGAAGCTGATGAAGACTTTCTCAAAAAGCATAAAATATCAGAAGAAGACTTCTTCACAAATCAAAAGTCTTGG
>JAHDEF010000043.1 GCA_020628975.1 Aquimarina sp.
GATAGCTGTTGGTGGTTTAGATTATGCTGAACAGAAAATGCATGCTTATAAAGACAAAGCTTTGGATTTACTAAAGAAATATCCAAATTCAGAATATAAAGATGCCTTGATGCTAATGGTAACTTATGTTATTGAGCGCAAAAAATAACTTACTACATTGATCAGTCGCGAAACCATAGATGCCGTATACGAAACCGCCCGGGTTGAGGAGGTTATTGGTGATTTTGTTCAATTGAAACGTGCAGGAAGTAATTTTAAGGGACTAAGTCCTTTTAGTGATGAAAGAACACCATCATTTATGGTATCGCCCGCAAAACAAATTTGGAAAGATTTCAGTAGCTCTAAAGGTGGTAATGTGGTGGCTTTTATTATGGAGCATGAACATTTTAGTTATCCTGATGCCATTAAGTATTTAGCTAAAAAGTACGGCATTGAAATTGTAGAAACCGAACAAACCGACGAACAAAAAGAGCAGGCTAGCGAGCGTGAAAGTATGTATTTGGTCAGTGAATTTGCAAATGCATTTTTTCAAGATCAAATGCATAAGACGGAATTAGGAAAAGCTATCGGGTTAAGCTATTTTAAAGAAAGAGGTTTTACAGATGAAACTATTAAAAAGTTTCAATTAGGTTACTCTCCTGATCAGTGGGATGCTTTTACAAAGGCTGCTATAGCTAAGCAATATCAATTAAAATACTTAGAAGCTACTGGGCTAACTATTGTTAAAGAGCATAAACAATTTGATAGGTTTAAGGGGCGTGTCATGTTTCCTATACATTCTATGTCAGGTAGAGTGCTAGGGTTTGGAGGACGTATTCTTACTAACGATAAAAAAGCGGCTAAATATTTAAATTCTCCAGAAAGTGATATTTATCACAAAAGTAAGGTGCTTTATGGTATTTATTATGCCAAACAAAGTATTGCTAAAGAAGATAATTGTTTTTTAGTTGAAGGCTATACCGATGTTATTCAATTTCATCAATCAGGAATTTTAAATACTGTTTCCTCTTCAGGAACGGCTTTAACCAGTGATCAAATTCGTTTGATTAATCGTTTAACACAAAATATAACCGTGCTTTTCGATGGTGATGCCGCGGGGCTTCGAGCAGCCACTCGAGGAATCGATTTGATACTTGAGCAGGGAATGAATGTACGTGTGTGTACTTTTCCTGAAGGTGATGATCCCGATAGCTTTGCGAAAAAAAATAGCGAGGAAAGTATTAAACAATACTTGTTAGACAACGCACAGGATTTTATTCGTTTTAAAGCAAATTTACTACAAGAAGAAGCTAAAAATGATCCGATAAAAAAGGCAGAACTAATTCGTGATATGGTGGGAAGTATCGCAAAAATAGCTGACCCCATAAAACGAGAAGTTTATGTTAAAGAATGTGCCGGTATTATGGACATTTCTGAAAATGTACTATTTGCTACTTTGGCGCAATTAGATGCAGCCAACAAAACCCAAAAGCGTAAAGAAGAAAAAAGAGCATTACAAAGAAAAGGTGGGCAAAGTAGTCATAGCGATTCAGGAAGTCCATTAACTGCAGTTCAACATGATGCTACAACTTCAAAAAAAATAGACCCTGTTTTTGAATTAGAAAATAAGGTTATCGAGATTTTGTTATTGTATGGTAACGAAGAAATTACTTACAAAGATGCCGTTTATAAAACGAATGATGAAGGTGAGGTAATAATGGAAGACGAGGACGTATCTGCCAAGGTATATGAAAAGATTTTTTTGGATTTACAAATGGACGAAATTCGTTTTATGAACCCGAATTTAGGTGACTTATATTCCGTATTAATAAATGCTTACGCAGAAAAAGGGGAGGGCTTTAAAATTGAACTTTTCTTACAAGAACTTACCCCTGAACTAATTCAAACAGCGACTCACATTTTAATGCATGATGAAAAGTATAAGCTTGATGATTGGAAAAGAAAAGAAATTCATGTAAAACAAAAAGAAATGTCGGTAGCAGATTATGTTTCTGATGTAGTTTTGAATTTACGTAGACAATTGATCTATAATTTAATCAACGATAAAATGGAAACCATTAAAGTGGCTGATGAAACCATAGACCGTATGGAAGTTGTATCTGAAATAATGGACTACCAAAACCTACAAGCCGTACTCTCAAAAAAACTGAAACGTGTAGTTTTATAAGTATTGATCTTCATTAATATCGGTGCCTTGTAAAAAGTTTGACTGGTGAATCAAGTCAGCAATATTATCGGCTTTCAATTTTTTAAGAAGTCTTGTTTTATAGGTACTTACAGTCTTCTCATTAATTTCCAAACGATTGGCTATTTCTTTATTACGAGTCCCTTTTGATAAAAGATCAAGCACTTCAACTTCTCGAGTAGATAATTTCTTGAAATTATTGTAATGACTTTTTTTGTAGTTTCTTTCGTTGAGTTCTTTGGTTAAAGTATCGCTTAAATAAATACCACCACGCATTACACGAATAAAGGCTTGAGTAAATTCTTTTTGAGAACAAACTTTGCATAAATAAGCTGAGGCTCCTGATTTTATAGTGCTAAGTGCATATATTTCTTCTGGTTGTCGGCTCCATACAAATACACGCATGGTGCGATTTAATTCTTTGATTTCTTTAATGGTTTGCAATCCACTAAAATCAGCTAAGTCTAAATCGACAATAACAATTTTAGGTTGCTCTCTCTTGATTAGTTTTTTTAACTCAGCAGTATCATTTGCAAAAGGGGTAAATGATAAACCTACATTAAGTTGTTCTAACACGCTACTAATACCAATCGACATGATAGGATGCGGGTCAGCAATTAAAATTTTCATAGTTCACTTCGTTGGATAATAAGTTGGTTAACGTCTAAATTAAATAAAACTTATATGGAATCATGAAATTTTTAAAACTATTCTACAAAATACCGTTATTTTAGGTCAAGAGGTATTTCGCAAACAGGTATCGGGTTCATTTTATGTTGGTTGGCTCGATTTAAGCGTAAATATATTTCGTAAACTTCCCGATTTCTTCCATCGAAATCGTCGGGAGATTTTCCTTGGTCTTGTTGGTGCATTGCCCACTCTAATTCGTCGTAAGATGCCCCAAGTTGATCTTCATCACTTCTACTATCACCAAATAATCCGTCAGTAGGAGCCGCGTTTTGAATAGCCGTAGGTACGCCAACTTCTGCCGCTAAGGCAAAAACTTCTGATTTCATTAAATCTGCGATAGGACTCAAATCTACCCCACCATCACCATATTTGGTGTAAAAACCGACACCAAAATCTTCTACTTTATTTCCTGTACCAGCTACCAATAAGCCGTGTAAACCTGCAAAATAATATAGGGTAGACATACGCAACCTTGCTCGGGTGTTGGCTAAGGATAAAAACAAAGTATCACTTTCGGCGACGTTAGGAACTTGATTTTTAAAACTTTCAAAAACGGGTGTTAAATCTACACGTTCGCTACTTACGTTTGAAAATTGATCTTTCAATTGCGAAATATGTTCTTGCGCGCGGGTTACTTGATTTTCATGTTGGTGTATGGGCATTTCTAAACACAAGGTTTTCAAACCTGTTTTAGCACATAATGTTGAGGTTAATGCACTGTCAATTCCTCCACTAACTCCAATAACAAAACCGTTTACGCCGGCATTTGTAGCATATGTTTTTAACCATTCAACTATATGGTCGATAACCTTTGATTTATCCATCGTTCGAAAATTTGTAACACTAAATTAATTAAAAAGTAGTTATGCATAAAGTCTTCACGTAAGGTTTAATTATTTTTGTGAGATGTATAATTGTAAAGACATGGTTTTATCGACACTACGTTATTTGGGGGCTTTATTTCTCATTATAATTTCTTTTGGTTGTAGAAATGAGTATAAAGTGCCAAAAGCGATTGAAGAGATTCCTGTTCATATTCAAATAAAAAGATTTGATCAAAAATTTCTTGGATTACAGCAGTCTTCATTAAAAAACTTGAAAAAAGAATTTCCTTATTTATTTCCTAAGCAATATGCGGATAGTTTTTGGTTAAAAAAATCAAATGATAGTATTCAGCTTGTGTTGGGAAAAGCCGTTCAAGCTAAATTTCCAGATGTTTCTGTTCAAGAAGAAGCGTTGTCACTATTTTTTAAACACTTAAAGTTTTATTATCCACAAATTAAAACGCCAGAAGTAGTTGCCATTATCAATGATGTAGATTATAAAAATAGTGTGGTTGAGGGCGACAATAAATTAATTATTGCCTTAGATTGTTATTTGGGCGAAACACATGAATTTTATCAAAATATTTCAGCATATATTTCATATGCTATGAAGCCATCGCAAATGGTTATAGACGTCGCAGAAATCTATGCGCAAAAGATTGTTGGAAAATCGAATAGCAGGGTGTTTGTTTCGCAAATGGTACATTACGGAAAGCAAATTTATTTGACCAAGGCTTTTGTTCCCTTTAAAAAAGAAAGTGAGATAATGCGCTATAATGATGCGCAGTGGGAATGGGCGAAAGTGAATGAAAAATTTATATGGGAATATTTCGTCGACAAGCAATTATTGTTTAAAACGGATAAGAATTTATCAAGTCGTTTTCTTCAAGAAGCGCCTTTCACCAAATTTTATTTAGACTTTGACGCAGAGACTCCAGGTAGGCTAGGGCAGTACATGGGCTACCAAATTGTTTGTGCTTTTATGAAACATAATAAAGTATCTTTGCAGCAACTTGCCGAACTAGATGGCAGTTATATTTTTGAACATTCTAAATACAAACCCCAAAAATAATGGCAGTAAAGCACACTTCTAAAATTAGTTTGAATGTAGGTCTTGATGAAAATAAAATTCCTGAAACCTTAACATGGAGTGCAGAAGATGGTGGAATTTCTAATGAAGAAGCAAAAGCTTTTCTACTTTCAGTATGGGACCCGAAAGCCAAGGAAAGTTTGAAAATTGATCTTTGGACAAAAGACATGCCTGTTGATGAAATGCGTGTATTTTTTCACCAAACTTTAGTGACGATGACCGATACTTTTTATCGTGCTACTCAAGATGAAAAAATGGCGGCTACCATGAAAGATTTTACAGATTACTTTGCAGAAAAGTTAGAGTTGAAAAAGTAGGCTTTTTACTTTTTGAGATACCACATTACACCTCTTGGGTTTCAACATCTAAGAGGTGTAATGTTGGAATTTATTTCCCCAAATGTTTTTCAATTTCTTCTAATAACATTTCAAAAGCCTTGTTGGTGGCTTTACCTATGGTGCGTTGTCGGTGATTACTCATAATGAATTTTTCACAGCGTATGCCATTTGGTGTGCCAATAGCAATAAATACCGTTCCGATTTCCGCATCGCTATCTCCTTTAGTAGGGCCTGCATTTCCTGTAGTAGCGATACTAAAGTCACTGTTAAAAAGCTTTTTGGTTTGTGCTGCCATAGCTGAAGCCACAGCATCACTAACTACAGATTCATCAGCTATAATTTTTTGATCGACGCCCAATATTTGACTTTTAATTTCCGTAGCGTAGGGTATCATACTACCTTTGAAATAGACAGAAGCTCCTTCCATTCTAGTAAATGCTTGAGTAATTTTTCCACCAGTACAGCTTTCAGCAATAGCTAAACTCAAGTTGTTTGCTGTCAAAATATTGGCGATTACTTTTTCAATATTTTCATCATGATCGTAACCAACAATGATATCACCAATTAAAGGGCTTAAGCCCTCAACGGCTGTCGCAATACCTTTTTCTAATAAAACTTTATCCGTTCCTCTAGCGCTTAATCGAAGTCGCACCCTTCCCAAATTTGGTAAGTAAGCCAATTTTATAAAAGCAGGTAATTTATTTTCCCAATCTTCGATGATTTCAGCAATACGACTTTCACCTACGCCGTAGGTTAAGATGGTTTTATGTAGAATAAAAGGGCGTTCAAATTCTTGTTGTAGTTTCGGAATCAAATGATTAGAAACAATACTTTTCATTTCAAAAGGCACCCCAGGCATTGAAACAAATACGGTATTGTTTTGCTGTATCCACATGCCAGGTGCAGTACCAAATTCGTTATGTAAAACAGTAGCTTTTGAAGGTATTAGTGCTTGCTGTCGATTTACCTCGGATATAGGAGATTTGATATACTTATCAAATAATGCTTCAACATGATTTAAAACCTGAATATTTTGCACTAAATGATCGTTAAAATATTCGCAAAGCGTATGTTTTGTAATGTCATCGTTGGTGGGTCCTAATCCACCAGTAATAATCACCAAGTCTACGCGTTTTTCCGCTTCTGCTAATGCATTAAGTATGTGTTGCTTTTCGTCGCTTATTGAGGTAATTTGATAAATATCAACTCCGATTTTATTTAATTCCTTACTAATGAAGGCAGAGTTGGTGTCAATGATTTGTCCTATTAAAATTTCATCACCTATAGTGATAATTTCTGCTTTCATGCAAAATCTCTTTTTAAAGCTTCAATGGCTGTAAATGCCACTTTTTGAATATGTATTAATGCGGGGTCGGCATCTGTTTTTGGTAATTCGCCTTTACTCCAGCTTTCAATGGTTTTAACCTGTTCTACAACTTCAATATTAAATAATTTGAAATTGGGTTTCATTTTGTGCGCATATTGATAGGCAGCTTTCGGGTCGTTATTATTGACAGCTTCAATCATATATTCTAAGTCTAAGGGCACTTCTTCTAAAAACGCTTCGATCAATGTTATAACAAATTCTTGATCACCATCAGCAAGCTCTTGTACGTTTTCTAAAGAATAGGCGTTTGTGCTCATGTCTATTTCACTTTAATGTTCAACAATTCTTCTTCTTCTAAAAAACCGACAAGTTTATCGTTTGTTTTTACGGCGCTAACCCCCGAAGGAGTACCTGTAAAAATGATGTCACCAATTTTAAGAGTGAAGTATGTTGAAATATACGCAATTATTGTGTCAATAGAATGCAACATGTCAGCAGTATTTCCCTGTTGAACAATTTTATCATTCTTTTTTAAAGAGAAAGAAAGCGCATTTAAATCTTTTATTTTTTCTTTGGAAATCCATTTGCCAATAACAGCAGCACCGTCGAATGATTTTGAACACTCCCAAGGCAAGCCTTTGTCGCGTAGTTTTTTTTGAACGTCGCGAGCTGTAAAGTCAATCCCCACACTAATTTCATCATAATATTTATGGGCAAATTGAGGTTGGATGTGCTTTCCGATTTTATTTATTTTAATAATAAGCTCAATTTCGTGATGCACATCGTTACTAAAATCGGGAATAAAAAAAGGCTGTTTTTTTAAAAGAATAGCCGTGTCAGGTTTCAAAAAAACAACAGGATCCTCTGTGGGTTTATTATTAAGCTCTTTTATGTGTTCCTTATAATTCTGCCCAATACAAATAATCTTCATGGATAATCGGTTTGAGATTTTGAGGTAAAAGATTTGAGATTTTTCTAATCGTATAGCGTTCTCAATTCTAAACGCTCTTATCTAGTTGGTTGAAAGTTTTCTTAGTCGAATAGCAGTTAACACCTTTTTAGTGTATAAAGGGAAATCAGCATTCTGGATCCAACTAAAATAACCAGGTTCTTTTTCAAGTACCTCGTCAACAAGCTTTCCTTTGTGTTTTCCGAAAGTAAATACTTCTTGATTATCCTCATTGTAGGCAATAAAACCAGCAAAATCAACCACTCTTTTACGTTGGCTGAATTCTGCTAAAAATTTCGTGTCATTTTCCAATTCGGGATAACGATCGAGTTGGGCGCAAAGTACTTCGTAGGTAGCGGTAGTATCAGCTTCAGCACTATGCGCATTAGTTAAATCTTTATCACAATAAAAACGGTATGCAGCCACCAAGGTACGTTGTTCCATTTTATGAAAAATATTCTGTACATCTACAGCGACTCTTTTATTCATATCGAAATCCAAACCGACACGTAACATTTCTTCAGCTAATAAAGGAATGTCAAATTTATTAGAATTGTACCCGCCTAAATCGCAGCCAGCAATCATTTGACTTATTTGAGGCGCTAATTGTTTAAAGGTAGGTTCATTGGCTACTTTGGCGTCATCAATACCATGAATTGCGGTAGTTGCAGCTGGTATAGGCATTTCAGGATTTACTAACCAAGTCTTACTTTCTTTATTTCCGTTAGGAAAAACTTTTAGAATAGCAATTTCAACAATACGATCTTTAGTAATATTTGTACCAGTGGTTTCTAGATCAAAAAAACACATCGGTTTTGTTAGGTTCAAATTCATGTTTTAGTTTTCGCTTAGTTAACCAAAGTTACAGTTTAAAAATTACAGTTCATAGCTAACTTTTAGAAAGGATATCATCTCAAAAATGAATTTAAGCTACTATTTAAGAATTTATGAATCTAAGAATCGAACGCTTATGAAAATTTTATTTTACGTTATTTTGGAACTAATAGGTTGAATAATAATTTGTTTCGAATGCGTAATTTACTATTGATAGTGTTTTTTTTAGGAATAGTCCAAACATCACAAGCTCAACAAAAGCAAAATGGAGTAAGCATAGTTGAAAAAAAAGACACTAAGCGACATTATATATATGCCAAAAATGAGGCCGATAGTCCTCGTAGCGTTTTTTTAAAAGTTTCGGCAACGGGGTATCGTAGAAGAGCCGATCGACCTACCATAAAAATGGTACCTCCTAAAAGCGAAGTGTTGATGCTAACACTTATACCCCTAAGAGACACAATTTCAGAATATACGTACATTTTTGTAGCCAATACAGAAGCTGAAAATTTGGGTATTATACGGGAAAAAAATCCCACAGAAAGTATGGGACTCAATGAATTCATTGAGAGTCATGATTTAATTTTTACTAAATCAGGAAACAATAAATGTGATTACTTGATTACAGCGTTGCAAGAAGCACGAAAAAAATTTAGAGAAGTAGAAATAGAAAACAAAGATTGGGCTTTCGATTATGCATTACAATATTTAAAGAATAGAGGACAAAAACTAGATACTATTGCTTTACCAATGGCGCTTTTAAAAGGAAAAGTAATTCAGCCCATTAAAGATATTTCTGTTTTTGTGCAAAATTTGGAATAATCCAAAACTTCTACCTAAATCTTCTTACTGCTTTGCTTCCACAAAAAGAGTGCTTTTTTGTCTTTAAAGTTCTTCATTTTAACCTAGTTTTTAGATTTCACCTGTTTATACCTATTTCTTGATTATATTGTTACCCTGTAAATTCAGGTTTTATTTAGATTTCAACTTATGATTCGATCGATTCTATTCATTGCCTTTTTATGCTCATTTTTAGTTAAAGCTCAAGAAAATTTCGATTACACACTAGTAACCTATTCACAGGTAGGCTACAATAGCCATCTTCCTAAAGTAGCAATGCTGCAGCATAAAACAGCCAATTATTTAGATAAAAAAGCATCATTTTCTGTACATGAAATGATTTCAGGGAAAGAAGTATTTCGTTCTAAAATAGAAGCCCAAGGGAAAAAGTGGGATAAATATTGGTGGAAACTTGACTTTTCGAAAGTGAAAGTAGCAGGAGATTATTTTTTGAGAATTCATAAGGGTAAAGAAGTTGTTTATACCACCAAAAAAGAATTGCCCATTAAAATAGAAAAAGATTTGCTGTGGAATAAAACTTGGTACGATACGGCAATAGCACATTTGAAAATACGCGATAGTTTAAGTTACAAAGAAGAAGGTGGATGGAAAGATTGCGGTAGTCCACTACAAGAATTGAGTAGTCATGCGATTATGCTTAATGCGTTATGTGATTTGTTAGAATTATCGACAAGCCATATGAACTCCATTCAAATAAAAGAAGCGTATGAACAATTAGTGGTTGGGGCAGATTATATAACAGTTTGCCAAGATAAAGCGAAAGAAATCGGTTTTCAGGAAGGTGCAGTAATTCATGAAATGAGAGAAAATTTTAAAGTGGTTACAGGTAATGTGGCTAAAACAGCGATGATTTTAGCTCGTATTTCTCGCTTAATTAAAAAGGATCAACCTGAGCTGGCTGAAAATTACAAACAACGTTCTATAAAAGCTTATAATTGGATTTCGAAATTCGGACCTGTGTTGCATTGGGATAATGGCAATAATAATTTTGCTATAACCCATGGTGCTCCTTATGGAATGCATAAACCACCTAAAGAGTGGATGACACGCGATTTGGTAATGATGATGTGGGCTTCTGTAGAATTATACAAGTGTGGTGAAACATCTTATAAAGAAAAAGCCGTTGATTATGCACAGAAAATTATGGCACGACAGGTGCCTAAAAGCAAAGCCGAAGAAGGTTTATATGGGCATTTTTACACATATGATTCTTTTGATTTCACAGAGAAAGCAGATATACATTGTGGTGCTTGGAATGCAAATTACAAGGCTTATAATCAAGGCGGTCATTTTCCACACTACCTAATTCCGTTAATTGAAATGACAAATTTGTGGCCCGATCATAAAGATGTAGCCGCATGGAAGTCGACAGTTCATGAATTGCATACCACTATTTTGTGCCAGCAACACATCAAAATCCATTTAAAATTTTACCTGCAGGATACTATAAAGGTGAAGGGTTACTTAATTGGAGTGGTTGGTATCATGGACACAATAAAATTTTTGGTTATGCTGCTGGTTTAGCTATGGAATTTTACAAATTGTATAACGATCCTCAATTTATTGATGTTGCTACAGGGAATTTGCAGTGGATAGCAGGGCTACATTCAGGATTTCATGAAAACAATGCCGAGTTTTCAGCAAGTATGATTGTGGGAATTGGGAACCGATATAAAGAAGACTGGGATGCCATGAAAGGTACCATAACCAATGGGTTTGAAGCCGACGCACAGTTTAGGTTAGCAAACCCTTCTAAGGAAACAGATTTGCCAATAGTTTTTGGTGACGAAGGAGGTATTCATCATCCTGCTGGTTGGATCAGTGGGCTAACGCGTCTTAAAGCTTATTTGACTTCTCAGAAATAAAAGGAATCTATTTTTCTAAGCTTTCCAAAAGTAGTTTTTTAGCTCGCAGTAGTTTTACCTTGACGTTATTCATGGGTTCTTCTAAAGTGTCTGCCATTTCTTGATAACTCATTTCTTGAAAAAAACGCAATTGTATCATTTGTTGATATTTAGGTTTTAGCGTTTTAATGTGTT
>JAHDEF010000044.1 GCA_020628975.1 Aquimarina sp.
CGGCAATGGAATTCCCCAATAACGAGAACGCGATAAATTCCAGTCATTAGCATTGGCTAACCAATTTCCAAAACGTCCTTCCCCAGTCGCTTTTGGCTTCCAATTGATTCCTAAATTCAATTCATGCATACGGTTTTTAACATCCGTCACTTTTATAAACCATGAATCTAATGGGTAATATAATATAGGTTTATCGGTACGCCAGCAGTTAGGATAACTGTGCACATACTTCTCTACCTTAAATGCTTTATTTTCTATCTTAAGCTTAATCGCAATTTCTACATCTACAGATTTCTCTGGAGCCTCTCCTTCATTGTAGTATGCATTTTTCACATACTTCCCTGCAAATTCTCCCATATGAGAAGTAAACTTCCCTTGAAGGTCTACTAAAGGCACTAAGTTATCATTGGCATCTTTCACCAACATCGGTGGCACTTCTGGTGTAGCTTGTTTCGCTACCAAAGCATCATCTGCACCAAAAGTAGGCGCTGTATGCACAATACCTGTTCCATCTTCCGTAGTAACGAAATCTCCTAAAATAACTCTGAATGCATTTTCAAAATTATTAGCTGGTAAGGTATAATCTAATAACTGCTCGTATCTTATTTCAGCTAAATCAGTTCCTTTACATTCTGTCAAAATCAAATAAGGAATTACCTTATCGCCTTCTTTGTATGCTTCTATTGCTGATTTTTCTTCAACTTGTTGGAATTTTTTCCCAGCGAATTGTTTTCCTACTAAGTTTTTAGCTAAAATTACTTTTATAGGCTCGAAAGTATATTGATTGTAGGTCTCTACTAATACATAATCAATCTTTGGGCCAACAGTCAACGCCGTATTACTTGGAAGTGTCCAAGGAGTAGTCGTCCAAGCCAAGAAATGAATCGTTCCAAATCCATTTAAAAATGCAGGAAGCGAATCGGCAATAGCTTTAAACTGGGCTACAATTGTAGTATCGGTAACATCTTGATAGGTTCCTGGTTGATTTAATTCATGAGAACTTAATCCTGTCCCTGCTTTTGGAGAATAGGGCTGGATCGTATATCCTTTATAGATCAAGTCTTTTTTATACAACTCGCTTAACAACCACCAAACCGACTCCATGTATTTAGGTTTGTATGTAATATATGGGTCTTCCATATCTACCCAATATCCTATCTTTTCAGTAAGGTCGTTCCATACATCGGTATATTTCATTACCGCTTCGCGACATGCTTGGTTGTATTCTTCAATGGTAATTTTTTTACCAATATCTTCTTTCGTGATCCCAAGTTGTTTCTCAACACCTAACTCTACCGGTAATCCGTGAGTATCCCAACCCGCTTTACGCTTTACTTGGAATCCTTTTTGGGTTTTATAACGACAAAAAATATCTTTAATAGCACGTGCCATTACGTGGTGAATACCAGGCATTCCGTTTGCAGAAGGTGGCCCTTCGAAAAACACAAAAGGTTCGTGCCCTTCACGAGTTTCTATACTTTTTTCAAAAATTTGCTCCGCTTTCCAAAAATCTAATATATCCTCTGCTACTTTAGGCAAATCTAACCCCTTGTAACTTGCAAACTTAGTGCTCATGTGTAATGGCTTTATTGGCACTGCCAAAGGGTCTAATACCTAGGCTTACCTTGAAATCAAAATTTTGTCTCTTGTAAATACCTTAAGGACTTGCCCAAAGGTGATTTACTTTCAATGTGCGAAAATAGGCATTTTTTAAAAAATCTTTGTCCTTCAATCATAAGCAGTGCCTGAATTTATGTAACTTAATTATTCCTAAACAATATTCATGAAAAATGTCTCCGAAACACTCTCTTGCTTATTGCTACAGATAGATCTGTTATGGCAACAACCTGATCAAAATTTAGTGCGCATTGCATCAAAAATAGCTGACACTAAAAACGTTGATTTAATTGTTTTACCCGAGTTATTTTCTACAGGATTTTGTTTTGACACGCATTTAGCCGAAACCATGACTGGGCGTACGGTAAAATGGATGGAGAAAATGGCAGCTCAAACAGGTGCTCACTTGATGGGCAGTATCATGATCAAAGAAAATGCTAACGTATACAACCGAATGCTCTTAGTAAGTCCTAATAAAACTATTCAATACTATGACAAGAAGCATTTATTCGCTTATAGTGGCGAAAACCGTTTCTTTACTTCGGGAAATGAAATTAAGATTTTTGATATAAATGGCTGGAAAATAAAACCTATCATCTGCTATGATTTACGTTTCCCTGTTGCCATACGAAATGTAGAAGACTACGATTTACTGGTTTGTGTAGCCAATTGGCCTGATAAAAGAGTAAGCGCATGGGACACGTTACTGAAGGCTAGAGCGATTGAAAATCAATGCTATGCTTTAGGGGTTAATAGGATTGGGAAAGATGAAAATCAACTTAACTACATTGGACACTCTATTACTATTGACCCTTTAGGAAATGCTTTGACAGAAATTTCAGAAAAAGAAGCTCTATTGAAAACTACTTTATTTAAAAAAGAAATTACTCAAACTAGAGATCGATTTCCTTTCTTAAATGATCGGGATCTCTTTAGTATTAATTAGTTCGTTAATTAGAAGAAAATACAGCATGAAAAAACAACTGCTAAAAGTAAATTC
The DNA here is from genome assembly GCA_020628975.1 of Aquimarina sp. Classification (GTDB taxonomy): domain Bacteria; phylum Bacteroidota; class Bacteroidia; order Flavobacteriales; family Flavobacteriaceae; genus Aquimarina. The sequence continues at coordinate 2,618 of JAHDEF010000044.1, forward strand.
CTTATGTAAGGGATTATTTAACTCTAGTAAAGGTATATTCTTCTATAAATATTGAACTCTCAGCCGCTACTGCATTTTTTGAAGAAGTATTATGAACTGAAACTAAAACAAGGCTGTTTTCATTTGCTGTAAAAGTTACATTCTCGGTAAAACTAAACAAAGTAAACTTCCCATTAAAGCTTATACGATTATCCAATACAGTATGTTCCCCTTTATTTATCAACCCCTCAGCACAAGCTCCATAATCGCCTCCTTCAAAGAATGGAACTAGTTTGTAATTATCTAACGTAATATGCAATGTGCTTTCTTGCTCACAATCATCTATAAACACCTTAATTCCATCCCCTTCATCAGCTCTATAGTTTGTTAACTTCCAATTACCAACTAAAAATTTCACCCCTCCAGTTCCAGTAGTAATCAAACTTTCATTTCCTACTTTCCTAGAGCTTTCATTTTTACAACTCACGATTAAACATCCTGAAATTATAATCAATAGTAATCTTAATTTTTTCATAACACTTTTTATGCTTCTCGAAAATACTAAAAACAACGTCTTGTATAAAAAACAAAAAAACCTCCACTTAATCATAAGTGAAGGTTCTAAAATATCGTGATCAAAAAGTGATTATTTATCTCCTTGTACGTTTTCTGCCAAGAAAGAATGCGAAACTACTTTTCTATTTTCTTCGTTGTTATCATTAAAAGACTTTAACTGCTTCATCCAATATACAAAAGCAACAAAACCAATTAGCATAAAAAACCAGTTTAAGAAATTCGCCGCGAACCAGCTTTCTAATTCTCTTAAAAAATTTAATTAACGATAAGTCTTATAACTTCATTCTTGATTTTCACAAAATAGACCCCAGGATCAAAGGGAGCTATATTCACTGTATACCCCTGATTGAATCGTGTTACTTTTGATTGAATATTTATTTCCCTTCCTAATAAATCATATAGCTTAATACTATCTAAACTCTTATCTGTATGAATCTTAAAATTTTCACTTGCTGGATTAGGTATAATTTGGATGTCATCGTTTTTATCTAATCCTGATGCAATAGATAAAGTAGCACTTATAGTTAGCCTTACTGCCTGCCCTTCATCTTTATTTACGATGTCTAACATATAATTTTCGGGCGTAAAGCCTTTAAAAAGCACTCTATCAAATAAACCTCCTGTATTATTAGCAGAAATAATAGTCTTTGCAAAAATCAAATCAAATTCATCTCCAATTTCTGGGATATAGTTCTCAAAATCTATTAAAATATCACCATCTAATACAAAATCATTATCGTAACCATTAATCACAGTATTTGAATCACTCGTAATCTGACTAACCGTTAGCCAGTCTTCATCAAAATTTTGATTTTGCATGACTTCACTATTCCCCCAACGAATGCGTTCATATTCTGCCCCCATATTATTTAGGTAATTCGTAGCCACTTGATCATACCATTCATAATATACAGGATTGAGTTCAAAATTCTGTTGTGCAGGTGAATTTGTGTCTGTTTTCCAAGCACCATCTACAACATTAAAAGTTATCGTATGATGGTTCGTTGACATCATTCCATAATCCGTAAAAACACTTTCATTATTCACAATTCCATCATTAAGCCCTGGAATATTATCTAAGATCGTTTGTGTTAACCTCAAATGATCAACTTTCCTTACAGAAGGTGCAACTAACACATTAAAATCTATTATTTTTTGATCTAAATTATCTAAAACAAAAGTTTCGACACCTGTTGAAGCGGGAAGATTCAATGAAGGATTAATTCTAAAGTTTCCAGAGTTCGGGTTAATAAACAACTGTGAGTTGGTAAGCTTTGTTAGACCAGATTGGTTGTTGGGCTTAATTCTACCATCCATAGCATAGTTTCCACTAACCTCTGGTATTCCACCTCCATTAATCGTTTGCTCTACTGCTTTATCAATTTCTATGGCTGAAACTGTGGTTACCGTTTGTGAAGCATTATTATGGCACTTAAAATTAATAAATTGAGCTGTATCGGTATCTCCTTGCTTATCACTAATACCATCTGCATTGATGCCTTCAGTATAAATACTATTATGACTTACTTCTAAATTAGGAGTACTTTTTAATCGTATATGATCTACACTTCCAAAAGCAATAATGTTGTTTTTAATTCTAGCACTCATATGTTCCTGTGTACCATCGGTATCTTTGGGGTCATCTATAAGAATTGATTTACCCTCATCAATAACCATTTCAATAAACCCTTTATTAGGCACCCAAGAATAAATCGTTTGCTGCACATTAAAAACTAAATTTTCTTTAATGTCCCATCTGTATACATTCATTAAATCATCATCAAAAAATTCTTGCCCTTTTTGTTGTCGCATTATACCATGCCCACCTGTTAGAGAAGTTATTGCTATATTTTCAATTATATTACCCTCTACTACAACATAACGTGCATCTCTAATTTCAACTCCTTTTTGATACCAATCATGTATGTAATTATCCTTTATGGTGATATGTTGACCATCTAATATTACTGCAAGTCCTCCATTTCTTGGAATCGAAGTATCTCCCCAAAAAGCTTTTGAAACGATCGGCCAATAATCTATGTTATTCGTTTGACCATTTAATTCAAATCCTTCAAGGGTGATATATTTTGAATCATTCTGGAATTCAAATCCAAATCGACCATTAAAATTTAATATTACTCCTGCTTTAGTCTGAGGTTTTATAATAACTGGCGTTAAAACCGTTGCGGATGTTGAAATTGAGACTGCCTTATTGGTCATATCATATTCTCCATCAATAACTACAACCTCGCCTCCTCCATTTGCTACAGCTAATTCTACCGCTACGGCAATATCATTATAAGGATTACCTAAACTACCATCCGCATTAGTAGCATCAGCTATATTTGGATTGACGTATAAAACTGTTTGAGCAGTAATAGAAACACATAATAAGCTCCAGAATATAGAAAAGTAAAATTGTTTCATAAATTAAATATTACATTCACATACAAAATTAAGAAAATATTAAATTTATAATTGACTTAAAATGAATATTTTATGCATTTAAAATAATTTAATATAACAACAAATATGATTTACTACTTACTATAATGAGCACAAACAAAAAACCTTCACTTAATCATAAGTGAAGGTTCTAAAATATTGTGATTGAAAAGTGATTACTTATCTCCTTGTACGTTTTCTGCCAAGAAAGAATGCGAAACTACTTTTCTATTTTCTTCGTTATTATCATTAAAAGACTTTAACTGCTTCATCCAATATACAAAAGCAACAAAACCGATTAGCATAAAAAACCAGTTTAAGAAATTCGCCGCGAACCAGCTTTCTAATTCTAAATCTCTTAAAAAATTTAATGGTAAAAATGCAATCTCCTCAACTACATACGCAATACCGTTCCAAATATCTTTTAAAGCCATAATTCTCTTAATTATGATGCAAAAGTAATTCACAACTTTTGCCTAAGCAAGTCTTAAGGGTGATTTATTATATAGAATTTGCCCCTAATTCTGCAATAGAATCCGTTATGAGGATTGATAGCTCAATAAGTAATCGATTTTCTATTGAAGAATTAGGGTTTAAGTATGCTTGCAAAAAAGTTATATTTGCGAATGTATTGTTATTGGTTATTTGTTATTGGAACATAAAGTCTTTCCAAAACGGCGTGACCAAACTTAATAACTATTTTATTTCGATCATGATTACTGAAAACGCAAATACATTATTTCAAGAGGTTATAAAAAAATATCACGTTATCGATAGCGTCGATCAAGCTTTTGAAAACCCATATTCTAGTGACACTGACCTTTGGAATCACTTACTATACAAAAAATGTTGGATTGATACTGTGCAATGGCATTTTGAAGATATCATTCGTGACCCTCAAATTGACCCTGTAGCTGCATTGACTCTAAAACGTAAGATCGATGCCTCTAACCAAGAGCGTACGGATATGGTAGAATATTTAGATGGTTATTTCTTAGAGAAATTTAAAGCAGTAAATCCTAAGGAAACTGCTACTATCAATTCGGAAAGTCCTGCTTGGGCTTTTGACCGCCTTTCTATTTTAGCATTGAAGATTTATCATATGAACGAAGAAGCTACTCGAACCGATGCTTCGGACACTCATAGAGCTGCTTGTCAGAAAAAATTGGATGTCTTATTAGAACAGCGTGTTGACTTATCTACTGCGATTGAACAATTATTAGGAGATATTGAAGCTGGCGATAAATACATGAAAGTATACAAGCAGATGAAAATGTACAATGATGATGAATTGAATCCTGTATTAAGAGCGCAGAAGTAATTTTATACTAACAAAATTACGTCACCCTGAACTTGTTTTAGGGTCTCATCATAAGCTTCCTGACTAGTGAGGAGATTCTGAAACAAGTTCAGAATGACGGTAACTTAGATGCTGTCATTTTGGAAAAATCTACAACAATCAAACACCTACTAATCATTCGTTCCTCCGCAATGGGCGATGTTGCAATGGCTGCTCATCCTATTATTGCATTAACTAATGCTTATCCAGATTTAAAAGTCACCGTATTAACCAATTCTTTTTTTTCTCCATTTTTTGAAAACATCCCGAATGTCTCTGTAATTACTCTTGACAAAAAAGGAAAGCACAAGGGGGTTTTAGGTTTAAAAAAACTTTCCAATGAAATCAAAAGCCTAGGGGTTGATGCTATTGCTGATTTTCACGGAGTACTTCGTACTAATATTCTAAAGAATTTACTTCGCTTTTCTAATATTCCTTTCATTCAAATTAACAAAGGACGTACAGAAAAAAAAGCACTTACCCGTAGTAAAAACAAAATTTTGAAACCTCTTAAAACTAGCCATCAACGCTATATAGAGGTGTTAAGAAATCTAGGCTTTAAAGTAGAATTACAAGCAAATGACGTTTTATCAAAAAGGAGATTAGCTACAAAAACGCAAGAATTGATTGGTCAAAACACAAAAAAATGGATCGGTATTGCTCCATTTGCTCAACACAAGGGCAAAGTATATCCCTACGAAAAGATAGAAGCTATTATTGAACAATTGAACAGCACCAATGCGTATCACATCTTTTTATTTGGAGGGGGCGAAAAAGAAGCAAGTATGTTAAACAAAACTGCTACTACTTTTTCGAATGCAACTAATATGGCTGGTCGAGTTTCTTTTTCTGAAGAATTAGCGCTTATTTCAAATCTTGACCTTATGCTTTCTATGGATAGCGGAAATGGTCACCTTGCTGCACTATTTGGAGTTCCCGTGATTACTCTATGGGGAGTTACACATCCTTTTGCAGGATTTACCCCTTTTGGTCAACCTTTAGAACATAGTTTGTTTCCTGAATTGGAAAAATTTCCTTTGATTCCTACGTCTATTTATGGTAACAAGTTTCCTGAGGGGTATGAATTGGCTGCAGCGTCTATCTCCATTAAAAAGGTACTAGAAAAAATTTATCAGTTTTAGTTTGAATTTTGATTTTTACTAGGAAAGCTTTAGTAATATCAAGTTCCTTATCATTACTACCAATATTCTAATAAAATCATTTTACATCCTATAAATCCACTTTTGCGGATTTACAAATTTTGAGTTTTCGAAAATTAGGAATTTCATTACCGTTTCTCCTGTATTTGCGTTGGTATGTACATTCCCTATTTTTTGTTTGGTTGTTACTTTATCTCCTTCTTTCACTTGAATATTTTCAAGATTGTAATAAGTAGTAATATAATTTCCGTGACGAATTTGCACTAATTTACCTGCCCCTTTGATGGTTTGTACGGTAGAAACCTCTCCCTCAAAAATAGCACGAGCAATTTGGTTTTTATCGGTTTCAATATCAACACCACTGTTTTGAATGGTAATTCCTTTTAAAATAGGATGTGGTTGTTTTCCGAATTTTTTGACTACACGCCCCTTAATTACAGGCCAGGGTAATTTACCTCGATTACTTTTAAAACCGCTCGCTAATTTCTTTGCCTCAGGCGTTAAGTGAAAGGTTTTATAGCTTTTACTTTTTCCTGCTTTTTTATTTGATCGTGCTATAGCTTCGCGAATCAATTTTTCTATACGACGTTCAATGCCTCTAGTTTTTTGCTGCTGCGAGCGAATTTGTTTTGCATAAAATTTTTGATTGCTTTGTATTTTCTTAATAATCAATCGCTGCTTTTGCTGTTCTTTTTCTAGATTGGCTTTTACTTTTCTATTTTCAGCGACTAATTTATTTTTTTCAGTTTCTTGGACTTTTAAATCAGCATTCAACACATTTAGCGCTTTCGTTTTTTCTTGTATAGAAAGTCCTTGCTTTTTGCGAAACTTTGTATACTGTTTCATATACTGAATACGCTTGTAAGCTTGTAGAAAATTTTCAGATGACAACAAAAAAAGAAGTCGATTGTATTGCGATTTACTTTTGTAAGATTTGCTAATCATTGCTGCATAATCTTGCTTCAAATCTTTGAGCTCTGTCTTTAATGCAGCTATTTTTTGTGTGTTTGCCTGAATTTTTCGCTGTAAATTATTTGCCTGTTTATTGGTTAGCTGAATTAAGCTTTTAGTTACGCGTAACTCGGCATTAAGTGCTTGAACTTGTGCTAACAATGATTTCTCTTTAGTAGCAGCATTTTTTTTCAACTCCTTAAATCTTGCTATCTCTGCTAAAAAGTATTCTTTTTTTGCTTCTAATTCTGCTTTACTCTCTTGACTGTAAATCAAAAATGGCGTAAAAAACAAACATATGATGGCTATCCATTTATTCATAGACTAAAAACGAAATGGTTTATATCCACTAGGTATTTCAAAAGGAAATGTTAAGGCATTGTTTAAACTCACCTTTCTAAATTCAACATCAAGCTTTTTTGTTTTATTCTCTGTTTTGGCGTCGATAGAAATTGATTCAGGTAATATATTTTCATCAACTTTTTGATAATTATCGTAAATGACATGTAGTGCTCTATTTTTTTCTTTCTGAGAAATAAAATAAGAGGCTACTTTATAATTCAATTGATTTAAGCTAATGGTGTAATCGTACTTCTTAGATGGCTTTTTCGGAGAAATAGTAATAGCGCCTTTTACATTTTTTTTAGCCACCAATTTATTGCTATTTAAATCGAGCATGCTTTGCCCCATAAGCAAGTCCTGTAAACTTTTAAAAGAAACTGTTGTGCCTAAAAATTGGGAAAATGCACTAAAATTACCCTTGTAAAAACGTTTCCCTAGTTTTTCATAGAATTGCACTTCGTTCGGAGTAATGTAAGCTTTGGCAACGGTGAAACCCAACGCCTTAAAACTTAACCAAAGCTGCTTATCTTTTTCTAAGCGAAGTGTTGCGGTAGGGTTCAATACTTTTTTTCCATCGTTATAACTTAAGCGTAATTTACTGGTGTAAGTTTCAAAATCAACAGCAACATTATCATGTGCTTGAATAACTTCTAAAGCCGATTTTTTAGAAAGTTTACTTGAAGAAATAGCGTTTTCAGTCGATTTACACCCAAATAAGCTTAAAAGAACGAATAATAGACTACAGAATAGTCCTTTAGTTGATTGAAATTTTTTCACCTTTATTTTGATATTTTTTAGCTTTATCAAGTTGTCCATCTAATTTGTAAACTTCTGCAAGTTTAAGTAAAAAAGCACGTTCCATTTCAGGGTTTTCAACAATGTAATCAAGCCCTTCTTGATAGGTTGCTATAGCTTTCGAATAATTTTTATCTTTAACTAATAACGTACCGTTGATTAAATATAATATGGGCTGTGAAGGATATTTTTCTAAACTTGATACAACTAAGTTTTTTGCTTGGTCATTTTTACCGTAATACAGCTGCAATAACAACATATCTTTTATTAAAGAAAAATTATTAGGATCAACATCTAAATTACTTTGGTACACCTCTAATAAACTTTCTGTGGAACCTTCCTGTAACTGAAATGACGAAAGCTCCATAAAAAACTTTTGATTGTCAGTTTGCGTCACCGCTTCTTGAGGTAATGCCGCAATTTCTGTATTATAATTTGGGTTTT
>JAHDEF010000045.1 GCA_020628975.1 Aquimarina sp.
GTAAAGCTTTTTGAACATAGGTTTATCTATAAAATTATACGGCTTTCTTCATAGCTAAAATGTAACCAAGGTGAATTCCTTCATGAAAGTTAAGGAATTGAAATACATCTTCCATACTTTTTAACTCATAGCCTGTACTCGTCATATACGGGTTTATGGGTAACAAGTTTCCGTTTTTTAGGTCAAATTCTGTTTTATCAATGGTCTCTAGTAACAATTTTTTTAACAAATTAAGGTCTTCAGCGGTTGCAGCTTCCGTAAAAACACTTCCTTTTTTGTATAAGTCAATCCATTCTTCAGAAACGATAGTAGCGGCTCCAGCTAAACGGTAAACTAATAATTGTTGAGTCACAACAATATGAGCAAAATTCCAAAACAGACTATTTCTATACCCATTAGGAACTTTATTTAATTGTTCAAGGGTTAATGTATTCAACACCTTTAAGTGCAAATTTCTACTTGTTCTCGTAATTTCTAATGCTCGTTGTAATTGATCCATGCGTATTGTAAAATTTCATTTCAAAAATATGCTTTTCAATGGGATTTAGCTTTCCTTTGCATAAAATTGATGTATTATTTGAACAATACTAATAAATGTATTATTCAAAAAATTATTTTCTTTTAATAAAACTTAGCAATGACTAAAAAAGTATATCATTTAAGTACATGCTCGACATGCAAACGAATTATAAAGGAGCTTGAATTGGTAGAAAAAGGTTTTGAACTACAAAATCTAAAAGAAACACCAATTGATAAAGCCGTGCTAGAAGTTTTACATTCTTTTACTGGTAGCTACGAAAGTCTATTTAATAGGCGATCAGTTTTGTACCGCGAACGTAATTTAAAAGAACAAAGTTTAACGGAAGAAGATTATAAAAATTTATTACTAGAGCATTATTCCTTTTTAAAACGCCCCGTAATTCAAGTGGGAAATAAGTTTTTTATTGGAAATTCGAAAAAGACTATCGAAGCAGCTAAACTACTGATAGATACGTTATAATGAGTAAAAGAACCTTAGCACTTATTGCAGCCACTTTCGTGGCTTTTTTTTATGCAGCCAATTTTAGTGTGGCTAAAAATATAATGCCACATTATGTGCAACCTTTCGGTTTTATAGTGTTTAGGGTTGTAGGTGCTAGTATATTATTTTGGGTTATTAGTTTTTTAGGTCCTAAAGAAAAAATTAAAAAAGAACATTATAAATACATTGTATTAGGCGCCTTTTATGGCATGTCGTTAAATATGCTTTCTTTTTTTTATGGATTGAATTTAACTACGCCTATTAATGCTTCCGTAATGATGGTTACTTCGCCAATGGTTACGTTGTTACTGGCAGCTTTCTTTTTTAAAGAGAAGCTTACATTCATTAGAATTTTAGGTTTAGTGATAGGTTTTGCAGGCACCCTTTTAATGATCTTGTATGGCAAAGGAAATATGACTACAGCACCCAATCCATCGGTAGGAAACTTTTTCATGTTCTTAAATGCTTTCTTTTTCTCATGTTATCTAATTGTAGCTAAAAAAATGACAGCAATTTACCATCCGTTTACTTTTATTAAATGGATGTATACACTTGGAATTCTAGTAGTGTTGCCATTCGGGCTTAAACAAGTAATACAAATGGAGTTTACTGAAATTCCGTTATCGGCATATTTAAGTATCGCTTATGTAGTAGTTTTTGTAACTTTTGGAACTTACTTACTCAATATTTTTGCGATTAAGGTTTTAAAGCCCACCACCGTAGCCGTGTTTATCTATTTTCAACCTTTATTAACCACTTTGATAGCTATTATTGGTGGTACCGATCATATGGATTATATAAAAATCATAGCAGCGATCTTTATTTTCATAGGAGTTTATCTGGTAAGTAAAAAGCCAAAATCAATTTCCGAACCAGTCTAGTTTGTTTACCAGGTCAATGTTTTTTGGTTTTATCCCTTCAATTCGAGTATCTTCTTTGGTGAAAATATGAAAATCGCTAGACTTGTTTTTTTCAAAAAAAGCAGTGGCTACTTTTTCTGGAAGCTGTGTAAGTTTTCTTGATTTTAGGTCAATCCATGCTCCTAACATTTCTCCGCGAGCAAAATTATTTCCTTCTGCATCATAAAAATTATGGCGAATTTTATAAAAAACTTGGTCTTCAGTAGCTCCTAGTAATTCTTGGCTAATGTAGATGGGCGCCCCTAAAAACACTTCTTTAAAATAGTGCACTTCTTCTCGTAAAGCCACAGGCCCCACCATCATTTTTTTAAAATCAATAAAAGTAAAACCCAAAGATTCAGCGTATTCTACACGAGTGGCACTCATAAGTGCTACATAGCTAGCATTGGCTAAATGACCATTTGCGTCAAGGTCGTTCCACCTTACCTTTACTTTATTCAAAAACATATAATATAATTTTGTGATGTATTAGTTCAAATTAAAATTACTAAAAACCATATCAAAAGCGCTTATTTTTTTAAAATATGTTTAGCAAATCAGGTTTCTAAAAACCACTCATTAGCTCAAGTCGTTTTCAGTATATTTGTATTCAAATTTATATAGAAGTAGATGATTCATTCCATGACGGGCTTTGGAAAGGCCACAAAGCAACTTGCCGATAAAAAAATTTCAATAGAATTGAAGTCCTTAAATAGTAAAAATTTAGACCTTAATGCACGAATGCCTAATCAGTATCGTGAAAAAGAAATTTTACTAAGAAACCTTATTGCAAGAACGTTAATTCGTGGAAAAGTTGACTTTAGTATTCAAGTTGATGTTACCGGAAAAGCGTCTACTTCAACAATAAATAATGAAGTGGTCAAAGGCTATATACAGCAATTAAGTGCTATAGGAAATGCTGCAGAAAGCGAGTTATTACATATCGCCATGAAGCTGCCAGATACGATAAGTACTTTAAAAGAGGAAGTGGAAGATGAAGAATTTAATGTAATAGAAGGTCTTTTAGTAGAAGCCTTAAAAGATTTAAACCAGCATCGTTTAGATGAGGGTATAGCTTTAGAAAAAGAATTTGAATTAAGAATTGAAAATATTGCCAAATTACTAGCTGCAGTTATCAAAATTGATCCTGAACGTGTAGAAGGGATTAAGCAACGAATTCAAAAAAATATTTCAGACCTAAAGGAAAAGGTAGATGAAAATAGATTTGAGCAAGAATTAATTTACTACATAGAAAAATTAGATATCACAGAAGAGAAAGTACGCCTAAAAAATCATTTAGATTATTTTACAGAAAACTTAAATTCAGTAGATTCTAATGGTAAAAAATTAGGTTTTATAGCTCAAGAAATTGGAAGAGAAATAAATACCATAGGAAGCAAATCAAATTTTGCGCCTATGCAACAACTAGTCGTTCAGATGAAAGATGAATTAGAGAAAATAAAAGAGCAACTACTTAACGTACTTTAATGAATCACAAAAAGTTATTTGTTTTTTCAGCCCCGTCAGGTAGTGGTAAAACCACTATTGTTAAACATTTATTGTCAAAAACAGATTTACCTTTGGCTTTTTCAATTTCGGCAACATCAAGAACTGTAAGGGGAGAAGAAGTAGACGGTAAAGATTATTATTTTCTGCCCACAGAAGTTTTTAAAGCCAAAGTAGCTGCTAGCGAATTTTTAGAGTTTGAAGAAGTTTATAAAGACAATTTCTATGGCACTCTAAAAAGTGAAGTTACTCGTATTTGGAACGAGGGTAAGGCGGTATTATTTGATATCGATGTCGTTGGTGGATTAAATATTATGAAGCAGTTTCCTGAAGAAACCTTGGGGATTTTTGTTAAGCCACCCAATAAAGAAGAGTTAGAAAAAAGATTACGGGGACGTGGTACAGAATCTGAAGATAAAATTAAGATGCGTTTAGCCAAAGCCGATCAAGAATTAGCCAAAGCTAATGAGTTTGATGCTATTATAACAAATGACAATTTAGACTTGGCTAAAGAAGAGGCTTATCAATTGGTAAGAAAGTTTTTGAAAAAATAGCATGCGAAAAATAGGTTTATATTTTGGTTCTTTCAACCCAGTACATATAGGGCATTTAACTATTGCTAACCATATGGTCGAATTTACGGATATGGATGAAGTTTGGATGGTAGTAACACCACATAATCCTTTTAAAAAAAAACAAAGCTTACTCAATAACTACGACCGCTTCGAAATGGTTCGTTTAGCTACAGCAACTTATGATAAAATTGAACCTTCTGATATTGAATTTAAATTAAAACAACCTAATTATACAATTGATACGTTAGTTCAATTACAAGAACGCTTTCCTGAAACTGAATTTGCGTTAATAATGGGCATGGATAATTTAAAAAGCTTACATAAATGGAAAAATTATGAAGCTATTTTAGAACATCATAATGTTTATGTATACCCAAGAATTTCTGAAGGCGAAGTGCCAAAGCGATTTGAAAAACACCCTCGAATTTTTAAAGTAGCTGCTCCTGTAATGGAAATTTCTTCTACCTTCATCCGAAAATCTATTCAAGCGAATAAAGGGATACGTCCCTTACTAGATAAAAGTGTTTGGGATTATATTGATAAAATGAATTTCTACTCATAATAACTTTCTTAAAATAGTTTATTAAATTCACGGTTTACTTAAAAACTGTGAATTTTAAAACACCACTCAACAAACTGTTTTTGGTCTTAGTAATTTCTTTTATATTAGGAATTACTACAGCTCCATTTATAAATAGTTACTTCATTTATGGGCTGGTGACTTTATCCTTGTTCGGGTTACTATTTATTCAGAAAAATCCTTTAGTTACTATTTTAAGTAGTTTATTATTTTTTGGTTTAGGTGGATTTCGTAAAATTATTGATCTCAGTAGGTTTCAGGCGCAATTACAAATTATTGAGCAGTCTCAAAGCACAACGCAAGAAAGCGTAAATAAAAAGCGTATAAGTTTTAAAGTACTTTCAGAGTTTAGACAGTTTGAAAAAACAATCGTTTACAAAGTCAAATTTCAAACTTTAGGCAAATATAAAATTCAACTTACAGGGTTGGTGTATATTCCAAAAACTAAGGCTGAACTAAGCGTAGGTAGGCAATATTTAGCCGTAGGAAAACTTCAGGAAATTACCTTCAAAAATACACCCTATAAAAATACTTACGCTTCTTATTTAGCAGCTAATAATATTTCTCATAAATTATATTGTAGAGATTTTACATTGCTGTCTAAAGATGATTATTCATGGCAATATCAGCTCTCAGAACAAAGGAAAAAATTACTTCATAGCGTTGAACCTTTTTTCGAATCTTCTAATGTGTTTTCATTTTGGAAAGCTTTTGTTTTAGGTGAACGTTCAGGAATCGACAAGTCAATTAAGAAGAATTTTCAAGATGCAGGTTTAATGCACATTTTGGCCATCTCAGGCTTACATATTGGGATATTGTATCAGTTATTAATTTTTGTATTTAAGAGCGTATTTTACTTGTATAAATACCGATGGCTACGCACATCATCTATTTTAATTGTGCTTTGGGTATATGTATTATTTGTTGGCGCTCCTATTTCAGCCGTTCGGGCAGCAGCTATGTTTTCATTGTTCGAAATTAGTTCAAAAGCGCATCGCAATCAGCATCCATTAGATATTTTGGTTTTGTTCGTTTTTGTAATGGCGTTAATTGAACCTATGGCACTTTCAAATGTTGGTTTTCAATTAAGTGTTACTGCGGTAGCTTCTATTTTAATAGGCTACCCATTGTGGGAAAATTTATGGATTCCTAAGAATAGGTTTTTAAAATACGTTTGGCAAATAACGGGAGTTTCTATTTCAGCGCAATTAGGCTTATTACCTTTGTTAATTTATTACTTCCATCAATTTCCGTTACTGTTTTTGTTAGGAAACATTCCAGTAATGTGTTTAATTCCAATACTATTTTTGTTTTCCCTAGGAGTATTAATGATATCATATTTTAAAAGTTTTATGGTGTTATTTAGTAGTGTGTATTCTTTCCTAATTCAACATCTTTTAGAATATATTGAATGGGTGGCAAGTTTTGAATCTTTAATTTTAAGAAACTTACGTTTAAATCTAGTAGAGGTCTTATTTATTTATAAAATGTTGATTATAATTTTAATCAATTATAATTACAAGCCATTTCAATTTTGGAAAATAGTCCTAGTATTAAATGTCTTTTTAATCTATTCAATTAGTGTAAGTGTTTACAACAGAAACCATAAAGCCTTGTGGGTATTAGAAGAAGCTAAAAATGTTTATATGGTAGAAAAATTGGCAAATAATGTGATCATACATGCTTCAAAAGGATCGATTAGTACCGATCTTAAATTCATGAAATACTGGAGTAATGAGGCTTTTATTTCTGAAATTTACCAACGCAATTTAGAAAGCAACTACACGTACTCTGGTGGAATTTCAATTCAAATTATAGATTCCCCAATTTGTACTTATGATAAAAATGGAATTTATGTGTTGACTAATAATGTAAAAATTAATCTTGATCGCATTATAGAAACCTGTCCTAAGTTGGTAATATGCACCTCGAATATGAAAAGGTATTTAAAAGAACACTATGCGAATACGTGCGTAGCAAATGATATTCCGTTTTGGGATTTACAAAGAAACGGAGCGTTGAATCTATCTGAAATTATAAACAATAATTTTACGCAAACCTCGCATTAAAGTTATCTTTGCCGAAAATTATTCGATCTATGGAATATTCTTATATAGGCTATACGTTTACAGTGTTACCACTTCAACCTGCAAGTGAAATATTGATTGCTGAATTAGCAGAAGCTGGTTTCGAAAGTTTTGTAGAAACAGAAACAGGAATAGAAGCTTATATTCAAGAAAAAGATTGGAATGAAAATATATTAGAAGCTATTTTTATTTTAGAAAATGAAGCCTTTAATATTACCTATACTTTCGATAAAATTGAGCAGGTAAATTGGAATAAAGAATGGGAAAGTAATTTTCAACCCATCACCGTTGAAGGTATTTGTACTGTACGAGCTCCTTTTCACGAAACACCAAGTACAGAATACGACATTGTAATTGAACCAAAAATGTCATTTGGTACAGGGCACCACGCTACAACACATATGATGATTCAACATTTGTTGGAATTAAATTTAGAAAATAAAACAGTTCTCGATATGGGATGTGGAACAGCGGTGTTAGGTATTTTGGCAGAAAAACGAGGAGCCAAAGCGGTTGACGCTATTGATATTGATAATTGGTGTTATCTAAATAGTATTGAAAACGTAGCTCGTAATGAATGTAATTCTATACAAGTTTTTGAGGGTGGGGCTAATTTATTAGTCAATCAAACCTATGATGTAATTATAGCCAACATCAATCGCAATATTTTGTTACAGGATATGAAAGCTTACGTGGCTAGATTGTCACCCAAAGGAATCCTTTTACTAAGTGGATTCTACGAAGAAGATATCGAGATTATACATTCAGAAGCAACCCAACTAGGGTTAAAATTAGCCCATCAAAAAGTTAAAAATAAGTGGGTAGCGTTACGCTATCAATTATAATATATAATTTTGTAATATTATTTTATTGCGGATTAAAAATCGTGTAATATTCTAAAATTGAAAGTCATGAATACAGAAGTATTAGCGGAAGAAAAAGTAGACACGGCTCTAAATAAAGAGAATCAAATAATTTTATTTAACGATGACGTAAACACCTTCGATCATGTCATTGATACATTAATCAAAGTTTGCGATCACGAACCCTTGCAAGCAGAACAGTGTGCTATGTTAGTACATTATACAGGCAAAGCAGGCGTTAAAACTGGTGAGTATAAAAAATTAGTACCTCAGTGCAGCGCTTTGTTAGATGCGGGGTTAAGTGCTGAAATTCATTAATGTTTTACAAGTATTCAAGTAAATTTTCAAGCCTCATACCCCTAGAGCCTTTAATTAATATTTCTTGATTTTTTATTTTATTTTCTTTGAGAAAAATGGAGGCTTCTTCTGTAGTTTCAAACGTCATCATACTTGAAGTGTTTGTACATTCGCTAAAGTGTTTTCCTATAAGTAAACTACGCTGAATATTTTTTGAGTTCAATAAATAATTTACAATAGTTGTATGTTCCGATAAACTAGCATCACCAAGTTCAAACATATCTCCTAAAATTACCATTTTTTCTAAATTGGATGCCGTTTTCTCAAAACTTTGTATGCTAAGTAACATACTAGTAGGGTTAGCATTGTATGCATCTAGTACAATAGTATTAGAAGTAGTATTTAGTAATTGCGATCTATTATTGGTCGATTGGTAATTAGAAATAGCTTGTTTAATCGCCGTTGTTTCAACATTAAAATAAGTACCTATGGTTATTGCAGCGGCTATATTTTCAGCATTATAACTACCCATCAAATTACTTTCAATAGTTTGATTTTTGTGCTCAAGTTTAATATGAGGATTATCGCTTAAGAGTTGAATTTCAGTCAAATGTCTAGTGTCGTTATTCAACCCAAAATAAACGCATTTAAGTTGTTTAGAGCGGTTTACAAGCCTGTCATCGGCAGTATTTACAAAACAAGTACTATTTTCTTTGCTTTCTAAAAAATCGTATAGTTCCGTTTTTCCAATTAAGATATTTTTCTCGCTTCCAAACCCTTCTAGGTGTGCTTTCCCAATATTTGTAATCAAGCCATAATTGGGCTGCGCAATAGAAGAAAGCAACGCAATTTCTTGCATATGATTTGCTCCCATTTCAACAATACCAAACTCCGTGTTTTTGTCCATACTGAGTATGGTTAGGGGTACACCAATATGATTATTCAAATTTCCTTTAGTAGCCGTAGTTTTAAATTTTTTAGATAATACGGCATTTATGAGTTCTTTGGTCGTAGTTTTTCCATTACTTCCTGTTAAGGCTAAGATGGGAATGTTTAAAAAATTTCTATGAAATCGAGCTAATTCTTGAAGCGTATTTAAAGTGTTTTCTACCCAAATAAAATTAGAATCTTTTAAATTTGGATCATCTACCACACAGTTAATAGCTCCTTTTTCATAAGCTTGGTTAGCGTATAAATTTCCATTAAAATTATCGCCAGATAAAGCAAAAAATAATTGTTTATTTCCAATACTCCTTGTGTCAGTGCTTATACCATTTGAGGTTAAGTAAAGCTGGTGTAAAGTTTCAATGTTCATTGTATAGCTAAAATGTAAAATGTGTTGTTAATAGAAAAACCCTAGACAATAAAGCTAGGGTTTTGTAAAATATATATATTAAACGAAGTGTTTTGCTTAGTTCGTAGGCTTTTTAAATTTAGTAAACTTATTACCTACACGTGAAACAGCATTTCTAAACCCAATGTAGTCTGTTGCCATATCTTGAGGGAAAAATCTGCGTTGTGCTGGGTCAAGCCAGTAAGCTCTATCTTTCCATGAACCACCTTTATAAACTCGCACCTTATCATCAATCAAAGTTTTGCGTTTTGTTGATTTGTCATACTCACGACTTAAGCTACCATCTTCATTAGCGGTAATTTTATGAGTAGGAGAGTTGTACATGGCTTTTGTAGGATCACCTTCAATATCATTAAAAGATTCATAGTACCTAGAAGATAGTTTATCACCATCTCTATAGTTTCTGTTGTCACTTTCTGAAAAGTTAGTTCTCAAATAAGTGTCTTCTTCATCAATAGGCACTTTTTTAATTTCTCCAGGAAGTGTTCTTGCTATAATTTTTCCATTACTAAGGGTGTCGTACTCTACTTCGTCAAGACCTAAAACGGTAACTGTTCCATCTTCAGCAATAGCATTTTTCGTGTATACATTACCTCTATAGTAATTGAAATCATTGAACTCATCGTCTACAATAGGTCTATAAACATCAGCTACCCATTCAGCCACGTTACCAGCCATATCATACAAACCATAGTCATTAGGTGGGTAGCTTTTAATTTTAGCTGTAATATCAGCACCATCGTCGCTCCATCCAGCAATACCACCATAGTCACCTGAACCTTGCTTAAAGTTGGCTAATTGATCACCGTAACGGTTCTTTTTGCCTTGTCTTTGTCTAGTGTATTGACCGTCCCAAGGATATTTTTTTCTACCTCTATAGATGTTATAGTTTCTTACTCCTATTAGACCAAGAGCAGCGTATTCCCATTCTGCTTCTGTTGGTAGCCTGTATTTTGGGGGGATATTACCAGAGTTTCTTCGTTGAAATTTTCCACTGATATCTAAGCTATCTCTTTCTTGTAATTTTAATTTTCTTTGTGATTCAGCTCCACCTAGCGTAATAGTTTCGTCTCCATTGTATGCGTCTTTTGGTGAGATGACATATGTTTCAATAAATCCCGGTGTTTTTTGAGCAACTGATTGTCTTACAGTTTCTCTTGAAAATATACCTCTCTCGATAAGTAAATTTTCCGTCACACGTTCGGTTCTCCAATTACTGTATTCCACAGCCTGAATCCAAGAAACACCTACAACAGGATAATTTCTGTAGGCAGGATGGCGTAGGTAATTATTTGTCATTACTTCGTTGAAGCCTAAACGATTTCTCCAAACTAATGTGTCAGGCA
>JAHDEF010000046.1 GCA_020628975.1 Aquimarina sp.
AGAGCACTTGGTTTACACCCAAGGGGTCAGGGGTTCGAATCCCTTCGCGCCCACCAAAAGTCACTTATTTTAAGTGACTTTTTTTATGGGTTTTATTTAGTGATTTAAATAGGGGTCAGAATGTCCCATAACTTTTTGACTTGAGCCTTGATCCGATCTACGGGTAGGGTTTTAAAACTTGTTTACGTTATATAGTCATAACTATAACTAAACATTTATTATCATGAAATCTTATTTTTTAAAAATTCTTTTGCTACTTCTTGTTGGCACTGTAAACTTTGCATGTGATGAAACAGAAGAAGTTGTTGATCAAGTAGTGGATAGTGTTGCTTGTAATTTCGAATTGGATTTTACTATTACTAAGCCTGAAAATGCTCAAGAAATTATTGAGCTGCAAGCAAGTTCATCAGTAGAGAATCCAGAATATATTTGGATTATTGATGGTCAAATTATTGAAAACACAAATAATGACAATAGTTTGCTTATTCTGGATCTTAAAGAAAATAGTAAAACCTTTTGTGTAAAAATTATCACAGATAATTGCGAAGAAGGAAAACAAGTGTGTAAAGAAAACCCCTTTTTTCAGCCTGATAATGTAGACAATGGAGGAGAAAATGAAAACGACAAAGACGAATCAACTTCGTGTGGTTTAAGTTTAGAATTTACTTATGAAAAATTAGAAGGTAATACAATTAGCGTAAGTGTAGCCGAGGAGCTTCAATTTTCAGGATATGTTTGGAAAATCAATGGTGCTTATATAGAAACAAATCAAAAAACTTTAGAAATCGAACTTACTAAGCCAGACAATCAGGTATGTTTATTTATCGAAACTCCTGATTGTCCTAAAGGAGAAATGATATGTAAAGATATCGTTATTGATTTTCAAGAGGTCGAAGAGCCTAATGAAGAAGACATTGCAGCATGTGAAGTCGATTTTAATTTGAATATAGAAATTTCGAATGGACTAGATCTTAATATCATATGTGATATTGCTGAATTTCTACAGTCAAATACATTTCAATGGACAGTTAATGGAACAACTTTCGATCCTAATGAAGATGGTACATTACATTGGGGTCCAAGTGTAGGAACTACAGAATTTTGCTTCACCACATTTACTGACCAATGCCCAGAGGGAATTACCCAATGTGCAAGTTTTGTGCTTACGCAAGAACAAGTGATTAGCGCCAACAGATTATTGGGTAATTTATTACCTCGATTAGGGATAATTGAAATAGAAGAGAATGTCTTTACTTTTCAACTCGAAGATTAGTACTTACGAGTATGTTGTTGTTGTGAAGCCACTTAATTGTGGCTTCTTTTTTATGAGAAAAATCGAAGTAGGCATAGTCATTTGATTTCGATTGAATCGCACAATATGCTATCTATTAACTTACCTTTGTAATTTGAAAGGCAAGTAATAATGATTAGCAAAAAAGATATAAGAGCATTAACAAAAGAACAGCTACGCGATTTTTTTGTAGAACAAGGCGATAAAGCTTTTCGTGGGAATCAAGTATATGAATGGTTGTGGCAGAAGGGAGCTCATAATTTTGAAGACATGACAAACCTTTCTAAAGCGACTCGAAGTTTACTTGAAGCTCATTTTGTAATTAATCATATTAGGGTCGATCAAATGCAACGCAGTAGCGACGGTACAATTAAAAATGCCGTTAGGTTGCATGATGGACTTATCGTAGAATCAGTTTTAATTCCTACAGCATCAAGAACTACTGCTTGTGTTTCGTCGCAAGTTGGTTGTAGCTTAGATTGCAAATTTTGTGCTACAGCTCGCTTAAAGCGTATGCGAAATTTAAACGCTGACGAAATTTACGATCAAGTAGTAGCCATCGATAACGAAAGTAGGTTATACCACGGTCACCCATTAAGTAATATTGTTTTTATGGGAATGGGCGAACCTTTAATGAATTACAATAATGTAATTAAATCTATTGAAAAAATCACTTCCGATGAAGGCTTAGGAATGTCACCAAAACGTATTACGGTTTCAACTTCGGGTGTTCCAAAAATTATTAAGAAAATGGCGGATGATGAAGTGCGTTTCAATTTAGCTGTATCCTTACATTCTGCTATAGATGAGGTACGTACTAAAATAATGCCTTTCAATGAAACCTTTCCACTTAGGGACTTACGAGAAGCATTGGAATATTGGTATGAAAAAACTAATCGCCGTATTACTTATGAATATGTGGGAAGGAATTAATGATACAAAAAAGGATATTGATGCGTTAGTTCGATTTTGTACTTACGTACCCTGTAAAGTAAATCTTATAGAATACAACCCAATAGATGATGGGGAGTTTCAACAAGCTTCTAAAAAATCATTAGATGCCTATATTTCAGCATTAGAAAAAAGAAATATTGTGGTTAATGTAAGAAGAAGCAGGGGTAAGGATATCGATGCAGCATGTGGGCAACTTGCTAATAAATCTTAAAATTCACAAAAAAAGTGGCTGCATTAAGCAACCACTCGGTCAGGGTAATTAATAGTATTTATAGATACTACTATTTTTTAGACAATTGTTTTATTCAGCAGAAGGAAGTAAAACACGGTCAATAACGTGGATTACACCATTAATAGCTTGCACATCAAAAATAACTAATCCGCTAGCTTCGGTATTTGTGTTTCCTTCAATAGCAGGTCCATCTACAATGCTTAATGTTTGCCCTTGTACTGTTGCTGGTGTTTCTTGGCCGATTATACCAGCGACATCAGTAGATACGATATTACTACCAGAAATTACATGATAAGTAAGTACATTACTTAATGCACCACCAGTAGGTATGGAAGCTAAATTGTCAAATGCATCATTAGTTGGAGCAAAAACAGTTGCTGGGTTGAAACCATCAACTGTATCCACTAAATCAGCTTCTGTTAAAGCATTTGCTAAAGTTGATAGACGAGCATCAGCGGTTGCAAAAGTTGAAATATTAGGAAGACCTATTACTTTGTCGATTGCATGTATGATACCATTTGAAGCATCAAAAGCATCTGGTGTTGTTACCTCGACCTCACCATTAATCATTACAGTTCCTTCGTTTACACTATAATAAGTTGATAAATTTGTATTAGTACCTGACAAGTCTTCTGGCCCGACGGCTTGATTTTTAAGGTAATTGGGGGCGGTACTAACAACGTTAGTTGCTTTCAGTTCTCCTATAACAACATGATTTAATAAAATATTTTTAACTAAATCTATTTCATCTTCTTCATCAACTTCTGCTAATCCACCAGGAAAACCAGCAGTAGCTAAAAAAGCAGTTAAAGCATCGTTATCAGGAGCAAAAACTGTAAATTGTGCATTAGAATCATTTAATGTTTCATCTAAATCAGTTGCCTCTAAAGCTGCAGCCAATAGCGTATAATTATCGTTGTTTTCAACAAAAGCGGTAATTGTTATACCATTATCGTTATTACCTAAGCTGTCGGTATTATCATCGTCTGAACAGGATATAAATAATGGTGTAATAAGAGCGATTGATAAGAGTTTTGTGTAAAATTTCATGATTTTTTAGTTTTATTATTTTACTAATTAACGTTTAAATATTGTTTATTGTTTTATGTTAAGTGTTAAACATTTTTTAATTTACATTTTTTTAGGATTTTCGATTTTCTCAGTTTCAGCGCAAATTAACCAATATCATGCAGATGGAACAAGGCATGGCTTATGGGAAAAGAAATTTGATGGAACCGACCAAATAAGATACACAGGGAGGTTTGATCACGGTGTAGAGGTAGGGGAATTTAAATTTTATAAAAGAGGTTTTAGTAATCAGCCTTCTGCCATAAAAACTTTTTCAAATAACGGTCGTGTGGCCAATCTTGTATATTATTCACAAAGCGGGTATATAATTAGTAAAGGGCAATTAGTAAACCGTAAACGAGAAGGCAAGTGGTTGCACTTTCATAAAAACAGCAGCAAAATTCTTACCGAAGAATATTTTAAAGACGATAAATTACATGGGTTGCAAACGACGTATTACGACAATGGTCATATTGCCGAAACTACCGAATATGTAGATGGAAAAAAACAGGGTAAGCAATTAGTATATTCAGTAAAGGATATCCTAATTAAGGAATTTACTTATGAAAATGGTGTTTTAGAGGGGGTGAATAAATTTTATACCGGAAGGGGAATTCTTTCTATTGAAGGGAATTATCATAACGATAAAAAGACCGGAGTTTGGAAATACTACGAAAACGGGAAACTAGTTAACGAAAAGACTTACAAATAGGATAAATTAAAATTGCCATTCATTAGTAAATTCTCAAGATTTAGGATGTTTTATTTTCATTTTATTAACTACGAAAACCTTTGATAGTTTGTATTTTTACCCGATAATTTAATTTAAAATTTTACATAATGAAAGTAACTGTTGTGGGTGCTGGAGCTGTAGGTGCCAGTTGTGCAGAATATATTGCCATCAAAAATTTCGCTTCGGAAGTGGTTATTCTTGATATTAAAGAAGGATATGCTGAAGGGAAAGCGATGGACCTAATGCAAACAGCATCTTTGTTAAACTTTGATACGCAAATTGTAGGTAGTACTAATGACTACGCTAAAACAGCAGGTTCAGAAGTTGCTGTTATAACTTCGGGTATTCCGAGAAAACCAGGAATGACGCGTGAGGAATTAATAGGAATTAATGCAGGAATCGTTAAACAGGTTTCTGAAAACTTAATTAAGCATTCTCCTAATGTTATCATTATTGTCGTAAGTAACCCAATGGATACTATGACTTATTTAGTTCATAAATCTACCGATCTTCCTAAAAACCGAATTATCGGTATGGGTGGGGCACTAGATAGTGCGCGTTTTAAATATCGTTTAGCAGAAGCTTTAGAAGCTCCAATTTCTGATATTGACGGTATGGTTATCGGTGGGCATTCTGACAAAGGAATGTTACCATTAACACGTTTAGCTACTCGAAATAGTGTAAAAGCCGCAGAGTTTTTAACAGAAGAGCGTTTAGAGCAAGTAGCCGCTGATACTAAAGTTGGTGGTGCTACATTGACTGGTTTATTAGGAACTTCTGCATGGTATGCACCAGGTGCTGCAGTTTCAAGTATGGTTCAAGCAATAGCTTGTGATCAAAAGAAAATGTTTCCATGTTCAGCGCTATTAGAAGGCGAGTATGGAATGGAAGATATTTCAATAGGAGTGCCAGTTCTTTTAGGTAAAAATGGTATCGAAAAAATCGTCGAGATTGAATTAGACGAAGCTGAAAAAGCGAAATTAGCTGAAAGCGCAGAAGGTGTGAGAAAAACAAATGGTTTATTAGAGTTATAAAACATAATACCACAGTAATAAAAAAGCGGCTAACTAGCCGCTTTTTTATTGCAATAAATGAACCTTAAAGCTCAAATATGTTATACCAATTTATTTCTTTTGTGCTTCATTTGCTTTTTTCATTCCCTCATCAATCATATTGTAAAATTGATCTAACTTAGGTAATACAACAATACGAGTTCTACGGTTAGCCGCTCTTTTCTCGGCAGTGTCGTTGACAAATAAAGGAGCATAGTGACTTCTACCTGCAGCAGTCATTCTTGCAGGGTCAACTTTAAATTCATCTTGTAATACACGTACTACGGCCGTAGCACGTTTAACCGATAAATCCCAGTTATCTAATAGAGGTCCTTTTTTATACGGTATATCATCGGTATGACCTTCTACCAAGAATTCAATTTCAGGTTTATTGTTTACCACAGTAGCTACTTTACCAAGTACCGTTTTAGCTTTGCTAGAAACATTGTAACTACCACTATTAAATAATAATTTATCAGAAATAGAAATACACTCCTTTTTCTCTTTTCAATATCTTCATCATTTAAGTTTCCTAAGGCACCTTTAAGACTGGTTACTAATGCAAGAGTCACCGAATCCTTTTTAGTAATGGCATCTCTTAAAGAAGTAATTTGTAAATCTTTTTCTTTAATGCTTTCTAAAGAACGTTCTAAATTTTGCGCTTCTTTAGTTGATAAAGTGGCTAAATTGTTTACGTTGTTTTGTAGGGCAGAATTAGAGTTTTTCAACAAAGAAACCTTGTCTTTCAATAGACTTATCTGATCAGCATTTGATTTTTTCTGCTCCTCACAAATATTTAGTTTGATGGTAGCATCATCTAATAGCTCTTTAGTTTTTTTCTGTTTTTCTTGAAGTGCTAAAAATTCTTTTTTCGAAGCACAAGAAGTCAAAACTGTAGCAACAGTAGCTGCCAACACGATTATTTTTTTCATGATTTTTGAGGGTTTGTATTTGCTTTTTTATATAACAATATTAACATTATGAGCCTATATAAACAAAGGGATTGGGCTTTTTTTAACTTTATACATTCTTAAAACGAAGAATTTTTCAAAATGTTTCAGTAATGAATAAAATTTCAAAATTGTTTTACTATTGAAAAGCTTAAATGGTTTTATCAAAAAAGAAGCCTTGCATTATTATCAAGGCTTCAGCGGATTGACTTTTTAGTTTCGCTGTGTAACTAAAAAATCCCCTTCAAATCAATGAAGAGGATATATCTGACAACTGACAACAGTCAACTAACAACTAAACAACTAAACAACTACATTAAATCAAAACGGTCTAATTCCATTACTTTTTTCCAAACTTTGGCAAATTCTATAGCGAACTGTTCTTTATAATCATCACTAGCATAAACTTCGGCAAGTGCTCGTAATTCAGAATTAGATCCGAAAATAAGATCGGCACGAGTGGCAGTCCATTTTGTTTCACCTGATTTTCGATCTTTTCCTTCGAAAATTTCTTTGCTATCGTCAATAGCTTCCCATTTGTAATTCATACTCAGTAAGTTTACAAAGAAATCATTCGTTAAGGCTTCTGGTTTAGTAGTGAAAACACCATGCTTACTTCCATCATAATTAGTATTCAGAACTCTCATTCCCCCTAGTAAAACGGTCATTTCTGGTGGCGTCAAGCCTAATAATTGCGCCTTGTCAACCATTAACTCTTCCGTAGAAACGGTATAATTTCCCTTTTTGTAGTTTCTAAATGCGTCGGCATAAGGTTCTAAGATTTTCATTGAGGTTACAGCGGTTTGTTCTTGACTAGCGTCGGTTCGCCCTGGGGTGAAATCGATATTTAGGTCAACCCCAGCTTTTTTTGCAGCTTTTTCTACACCAACGTTACCAGCTAATACAATTAAATCGGCCATGGCAACTTTCTTATTTCCCTTACGGTTAAATTTTTGCTGTACAGCTTTTAGTTGATTTAAATTATTTTTTAGTTCGGTAGGGTTATTGGCTTCCCAATTGATTTGTGGTTCTAACCTAATTCTTGCACCATTAGCACCTCCTTTACGATCTGATTGGCGGAAGGTAGATGCCGATGCCCAAGCTGTTTTCACTAAATCACTAATAGATAAATTAGAATTTGCGATTTCGCTTTTTAAATTTTTTATATCAGAAGCATTGATTTTCGCATAGTCTACTTTTGGTAAGGGGTCTTGCCAAGCAAAATCCTCTTTTGGGATTTCTGGACCTAAGTAAGTACTTTTGGGTCCCATATCTCTATGTGTTAATTTGAACCATGCTTTTGCAAAAGCTTTCTCAAATTCCGCTGGGTTTTCATAAAATCTTCTTGAAATTTTTTCGTAAACAGGATCATATCTTAACGATAGATCAGTTACTAGCATCGTAGGGACGTGTTTTTTGTCTTTATCGAAAGCATCAGGATAAATCTTATCAGTGTCTTTTGCTTGAAATTGATGTGCTCCAGCAGGGCTTTTAACTAATTCCCATTCTCTTTCAAATAAGCTTTTAAAGTATCCGTGACTCCATTTGTTAGGTGTTTTTGTCCAAACTACCTCAAGACCTGAAGTTATGGTATTTTCAGCATTACCTGATTTATGATCACTTGTCCAACCGAAACCTTGTTCTTCGATACTAGCAGCTTCGGGTGCTTTGCCAACGTGTGATGCTGCGGCGGCACCATGTGATTTTCCTATGGTATGACCACCAGCAATCAAAGCAACCGTTTCCTCATCATTCATTCCCATACGACCAAAAGTGGTTCGTATATCGTGGGCAGCTAATTTAGGGTCGGAGTTTCCGTTCGGACCCTCAGGATTTACATAAATTAGCCCCATATGTGCGGCAGCTAAAGGTTGTTCTAAATTACCTTCATCATCATAACGTTTATCGTTGGCCAACATTTCAGTTTCAGATCCCCAATATGTATTGCTATTCGGTTCCCAAACATCTACGCGTCCACCAGCAAAGCCAAGCGTTTTAAAGCCCATAGACTCGTAGGCTACATTTCCTGCCAGTATCATAAGATCTGCCCATGAAATATGCTTTCCATATTTTTGTTTTATAGGCCATAGCAATCTTCTGGCTTTATCTAAATTAGCGTTGTCAGCCCAACTATTTAAAGGAGCAAAGCGTTGTTGCCCTTCACGTGATCCACCTCGGCCATCTCCTTCGCGATATGTACCAGCGCTGTGCCATGCCATACGTACAAAAAAACCACCGTAATGGCCATAATCAGCAGGCCACCAATCTTGCGAATCGGTCATTAGTTTTTCTAAATCTTTTTTTAATCCGTCATAATCTAATTGCTCGAATGCTTTTCGATAGTCAAAATTTTCACCCATAGGATCACTAAGGTTGGAATGCTGTCGAAGGACATTTAAGTTTAATTGATTTGGATACCATTGTCGATTGGTGGGTCCATTATCGGTAACTGTTAGTCCGGCAGATTTTCCTTTACTGCTAAAGCCAAAAGGGCATCCGCCTTTAGCTTTAGTGTCGGTAATTTCACCAACCTTAGCTTTGTTACAAGCCACTATCATAAGAGCAGATGATAGTACTACAATTAATTTTTTCATAATTCAGAGAGTTTAGAATAATTATATCTTATTGATAATTATAAAATTATTGGATATTATTATAGGAATCTCTTTGAATTCATTGTTTGTTACAATTTTGATATAAAAATTAGTGATTGCCTTTTTTGTAATGTTGGCAGGTTAATAACGACAAATCTAAGTTTTGAGAAAAATTATTAAAGAGAGGCTGTCTAAAAAGTCAAGAATATTGTAGTCGTACATTAGTGAAGTCAAAATATGATTTGATTGTCAATTAATTAACAGGCTTCGACTATCGCTCAGCCCAGCCTTCGTTAATATTACTTTTTAGACAGCCCTTGAAAAAATATATCTTTAAACTATAATTGATACTTGGCTAATAACTAAGCCAAATCAAAACGATCGAGTAACATTACTTTTTGCCAAGCTTTGGCAAAATCTTTGGCAAATTGTTCCTTATAGTCGTGGCTTGCATAAACTTCAGATAATGCTCTTAACTCAGAATTTGAACCGAATATAAGGTCAGCTCTTGTAGCGGTGTATTTGACCTCTTTAGTATTTCTGTTTTCAGCGGCAAATATTTCATCAGCTTCTATAGCTTTCCACTGATAATCCATATCTAATAAATTCACAAAAAAATCATTAGTCAATACTTCGGGGGTATCTGTTAACACGCCGTGTTTGCTTTGTTTGAAGTTAGCATTTAATACCCGTAGCCCACCGACTAAAACGGTCATTTCAGGTGGTGACAACGTCAATAGCTGAGCTTTATCGACTAACAATTCTTCCGTAGAAATAGTATACGATTTGCTTTTATAATTAATAAATCCATCAGCTATAGGTTCTAAACAATTTACAGAAGCTACATCGGTAAGTTCATCTGTAGTGTCAACTCGTCCAGGAAAAAAATCAATAGCAATATCAATTCCAGCCTTAGATGCCGCTTTTTCAACAGCTGTATTTCCTGCTAAAACAATTAAATCAGCTAGAGAAATTTGAGAGGTATGTGAGGTGTTAAAATCATCTTTTAGTCGACGCAGTTTATCTAAGGTTTTTTGAAGTTTTTCAGGTTCATTAATCGTCCAATGTAATTGTGGCTCTAATTGTATCCTTGCGCCATTAGCACCACCTCTTCGGTCTGAATGTCTGTAGGTGGAAGCAGATTTCCATGCGGTAGCCACTAATTCAGAAATTTTAAAGTCAGCTTCAAGAATTTGATTTTTTAAGGTAGCAATTTCTTCTTTAGAAACTTGTTTGTAAGTTGCTTCTGGTAGAGGATCTTGCCATAAAAAAGTCTCTTCAGGAACTTCAGGTCCCCAATAAGTACTTTTAGGTCCCATATCTCGGTGAATTAATTTGAACCAAGCTTTTGCAAAAGCGTCATTGAATGCTTCAGGATTTTCGTAAAACCTTCTAGAAATCTTTTCATATACAGGGTCTTTTATTAGCGACAAGTCAGTAGTAAGCATGGTGGGTTTATGCTTTTTGTTAGCGTCAAAAGCGTCAGGATGTGTTTTATTAGCATTTGTAGCTTGCCATTGGTATGCACCCGCTGGACTTTTTACTAACTCCCATTCGTGTTCGAAAAGACTTTT
>JAHDEF010000047.1:0-2273 GCA_020628975.1 Aquimarina sp.
TTAAGAAACCAAACTCCAGCTTCAAACTTTAAATTTAGTTATCATTTTTCGCAAGCAGATGCTGAAAATGGAGATGAAATAGCTTCAAATGAAACGATAAGTTCGAGTGAATTTTATGTAAAATTAGAAAACACACTTACAGGGTGTTCGCAAATAGCCGCTTTCGATTTTCAAGTAAATACCTTACCTGAAATTGATGGCGAATTATTGAGTATATGCCAATTCGATGATGATGGAGAACAAGTGAATAAGCAAACAACTAATGTAAACGATACGTATTTATGGGAATTTAAAGATGCTAACGGCATTCAAACAAGGTCCAATGAGAATACGCCTGAAATCACCATTTTTAATAGTGATATAGGAAGTTTTGCTACATTGACAATTACGAACACCGTGACGGGATGTACTACTTCTCAAGAATTTGAAATATTCGAAAATCTGACACCTAGAATTGAGGTAGTAGTAAATAACGATTTTGGAAATGGAACGGCTGTAATTCGTGTTAGTGAAGGGACTAATTTTACCTACGCTATAACAGGACCTGTAACTACAAATGCACAAAGTTCGAATGAATTCACAAATCTACTTCCAGGAACTTATGATGTAAGTGTTTTTAGTCCAGATTTTTGTGCGCCAGCTATGACAAGCTTTACTTATGTTGATTACTTGCCTTATTTTTCGCCAAACGACGACGGGGTTTCTGACACATGGAGTCCTGGAGATTTAACAGAATTTCCAGATACGGTAGTTTATATTCACGACCGTTTCGGGAAATTATTAAAAACCTTAGTGGCGGGGAACACATGGGATGGTACTTATGAAGGCACACCAATGCCAAGTGATGATTATTGGATTTTAATAGAATTTCCAGATAGAGAATCAATTAAAGATCATATTACTTTAAAGCGATAGCCATAACACTTTAAGGCTTCACTATTTTAGTATTATAACGACAATAAAGTTCAAATACTTTTTAGTAATAATGTGTAGAAGAATTTCATTTTTTTAATTTTAAATGATTAATAAATTCAGTGTAAATTTTTGATAAATGGATACTTAAATAAATTTATCGATACAAATTATAGTGATTATTCAAGGCTCTTTTTTACTTTTGAGTTACAAATCATTTTAAAAGAGTTAAATCATGAAAGAATTATTAGACAAAATCGATTTATCAATCATTTTGACTTACGTAGACAAATACGGAATAGCACTATTAACAGCTATAGCCGTTTTAGTGTTAGGGTTTTGGGTAGTTAAATTAATTACAAAAGCAGTCAAAAAAGCTTTAACTAAAAGCAATATCGATCCTTCATTGCGAGGTTTTTTAGTAAGCTTAATTAGTTGGTCATTAAAAGCTTTAGTAGTAATTACCGCTTTGGGTCAATTAGGTGTTAAAACAACTTCTTTTGTAGCAATTATTGGTGCTGCAGGTTTGGCTGTTGGTTTAGCATTACAAGGTTCATTAGCTAATTTTGCAGGTGGGGCTTTAATATTGCTTTTCAAACCATTTAGAGTAGGTGACTTAATTGAAGCACAAGGGGCTATCGGTGTGGTTAAAGAGATTCAAATTTTTGTGACTAAAATTATAACACCTGATAGTAAAGAGGTAATTATTCCTAATGGAGCCCTTTCTAACGGTAACATTACCAATTTTTCATCTACGGGTAAATTGAGGGTAGACCTAACGGTAGGTATCAGTTATGGCGATGATATTGAGAAAGCCAAAACTGTTGGGTACATTATTAGCTGACGATAAAGTAATGAAAGATCCAGCACCTACAGTAGCTGTAGGCGAATTGGGTGATAGTTCTGTAAATATATTAGTGCGCCCTTACGCTACAGTTGAAAATTATTGGGATGTATACTTTAATTCACTGCAAAATGTTAAGATTGCTTTAGATAATTCAGGTATAGAAATTCCATTCCCGCAGCAAGTTAATCATGTTGCTAAGAGTAAATAAACCAATATTTTTGTATTTAAACGATTTTTATAAAGCGAGTATTAAGAAATTATTGCTCGCTTTATTTATTCAAATGGTTGTTTAAATTTTCTTCTATATTGTTAATTAAGGCTTTGTATTCTTTTTTTATTTGATCTGAAATTATAGGTGAGCGATCATTTGATAATATTTGTTTAATATATCTGTCAGAAAAACCGTACTTTTTGGCCAATAAATTAATGACTTGAGTATTAAACCTATTTTTGTTGTTTTCGCTAATTTTGTTCATTTATACGAGTTGTTCCTAAAACAGGAACAAATATATAC
>JAHDEF010000047.1:2283-10419 GCA_020628975.1 Aquimarina sp.
ATTATCTGAACACCAACTTAATGAATCATAAAACAGATTTTACAAAAATCATTTCGGGAATTATTGACTATTTAGGAGTTTCTAGAAATGATTTTGCGAGAACACTAGGATACTCTCGATCGCAATCTATATACGATATTGCTAGCGGCAAGTCTAGGCCAAGTTTTGATTTTTTTGAGCGCTTTTTTAAATCAGAATACGCAAGCATTTTCAACCCAAGTTGGATGTTTACTGGTGAGGGTGAAATGTTAAAAGAAGCGTATCTAACAGAGGATGATGTGATACATCATATTCAAGAAGATGAAGCAAATTACTGCAACGGCATTCCTTTAATAGATGAAACCAATATTTCTTTTTTCTTAGAGAATATAGATAATACTTCTGTGAAAAAAGTACTTCAATTATTTGAGAGACCTTATGTGAAAAATAATAACACTATTATTTTTGAACTTAGCGATGATTCGTTGTTACCAGATATTGAAAAAGGAAATTACGCTTTGGCAATTGAACATTGTTTACGTTCATTTAATCCTTTATTGATTAAAAATGCCAAATATGCTATTGTTTTAGAAGACGAAATTCTATTTGGTGAATTAAAAAACGATACTGACGACGAATATTATTTATTTTGGAATCATTTATATCCCAACCCGCAGCAACTTCACAAATCATTAGTCAAAAAGCTTTGGCTTATAAAAATGGCTTTAATTAATCTATAAGATTAATTAAATTCTAAGATTAATATAAAAAAAGTTGTAGAGAAATAAGCATATTTTCACTCTCAATTTTAGTATTTCTAGGTTAGAAAAAAGTCACTTGCAGAGCATTTGCTAGGTGATTTTCGATTACCTAAATTTGTTGACTTTAACAGATTCCTAAAAAAGCAGCATGAGCTCAAAATATATAGAAATTATGGATACCACCCTTAGGGATGGAGAACAAACCTCAGGTGTATCCTTTTCAGCCTCTGAAAAATTCACTTTAGCTAAATTACTGCTTACAGAACTTAAGGTTGATCGTATTGAAATTGCTTCAGCACGTGTTTCTAAGGGAGAGTTTGATGCCGTAAAGCAAATTACTAGTTGGGCAACAGAAAATGGATATATAGACCAAGTTGAGGTATTGTGTTTTGTTGATAAAGGAATTTCTTTAGAATGGATGCAAGATGCGGGGGCAAAGGTTCAAAACCTACTAACCAAAGGTTCTTTAAATCATTTAACACATCAATTGCGAAAAACACCCGAACAGCATTTTGATGAAATTGCAGCAACCATAAAATTAGCCTCCGAAAAAGGAATAACAACAAATGTTTATTTAGAAGACTGGAGTAACGGAATGCGTAATTCGAAAGACTATGTATTTCAATACTTAACATTTTTAGCTCAGCAACCCATTAAAAGAGTATTGTTGCCAGATACCTTAGGGGTGCTGACTTACAATGAAACCTTTGATTACATAAAAGAACTGGTCGAAAAATTTCCCAACTTACATTTCGACTTTCATGCACACAATGATTATGATCTTTCCATAGCTAATGTAATGGAAGCCTTAAAAGCGGGTGCTCACGGATTGCATTTGACGTTAAGTGGAATGGGAGAGCGTGCGGGTAACGCACCGACTGCTAGTGCTATTGCTGTAATAAAAGATTTTTTACCAGAATTTAAAACTGGGGTAGAAGAAAAGGCTTTATACAAAATCAGTCGATTAGCAGAAAACTTTTCTGGATTTAGAATTCCTGTAAATAAACCAGTAGTGGGGGCAAATGTATTTACACAAACGGCTGGTATTCATGCTGATGGAGACAACAAGAAAAATCTATATTTCAATGATTTAATGCCCGAACGTTTTGGTAGAAAACGAAAATATGCATTAGGGAAAACATCTGGTAAGGCAAATATTGAAAAGAATTTAGAAGAATTGGGTATACCATTAACTTCTGAAGAAATTAAAAAAATTACCAAGCGTGTCATTGAATTAGGAGACAAAAAAGAGGTGTTGACCAAAGACGACCTACCTTATATAATCTCAGATGTTTTAGACAATAATCACAACGAAAGAAAGGTGATTGTAGAATCGTATGTGCTTACACATGCTAAAGGTTTAAAGCCCTCTACAACTGTTTCTGTAAATTTCAATGGTGAATTAATAGAAGAACATGCTCAAGGCGATGGGCAATTTGACGCCTTTATCAATGCGCTGAAAAAAATTTATAAGCAAAAGCAAAAGTCGTTTCCCGAATTGGTTGATTATTCTGTACGCATACCCCCAGGAAGTCATTCTGATGCTTTATGTGAAACGATCATAACTTGGAAAGACGATACTCGAGAATTTGTTACCAGAGGGCTTGATAGCGATCAAACCGTATCTGCAATTAAAGCGACAGAAAAGATGCTGAATGTAATTGAACTTGGGTAATGATGCCTGTTTAAAAGATTTCTAAATAGTATATTTGCATTTCGAATAAAGAAAAATAAATCAAATGAATTTTAATATTGCCCTACTTGCAGGTGATGGTATCGGTCCTGAAGTGATCGACCAAGCTGTAAAGGTTTGTGATGCTGTTGCAGCAAAATTTAGTCATAATATCAACTGGACACCTGCGTTGACAGGTGCAGCAGCTATTGATGCTGTTGGTGAGCCTTATCCTGACGAAACACACGATATTTGTGTTGCTGCCGATGCAGTACTTTTCGGAGCAATCGGCCACCCAAGGTTTGATAACGACCCTTCTGCAAAAGTGCGTCCTGAGCAGGGTTTATTAAAAATGAGAAAAAAATTAGGCTTATTTGCCAATGTGCGTCCAACTTTTACTTTTCCATCATTAATCGATAAATCACCTTTAAAAGAAGAGCGTATCAAAGGAACTGACTTAGTTTTTTTAAGAGAGCTTACGGGAGGAATTTATTTTGGAGAAAAAGGTCGTAAAGATGGTGGTGATACCGCTTTTGACAACTGCGTGTACACTAAAGCAGAGGTTACTCGTTTGGCTAAGAAAGGATTTGAATTAGCAATGACGCGTTCAAAAAAATTATGTTGTGTTGATAAAGCTAACGTTTTAGAAACATCAAGGCTTTGGAGAGAAACAGTTCAAGGTTTAGAAAAAGATTATCCTGAAGTTGAGGTTTCATACGAATTTGTTGATGCTGTAGCGATGCGATTGGTACAATGGCCAAATAGTTACGATGTATTAATTACAGAAAATTTATTTGGAGATATTTTAACGGATGAAGCTTCTGTAATTTCAGGATCTATGGGATTAATGCCATCGGCTTCTGTAGGAGAAAAAACATCATTATACGAGCCAATTCACGGGTCTTATCCACAAGCTGCAGGAAAAGATATAGCTAACCCATTAGCAACAGTGCTTTCAGCAGCTATGATGTTTGAAGATGCATTTGGATTAAAAGAAGAAGCAGAAGCTATTCGTAACGTAGTAAATAAATCTTTAGCTGAAGGAATAGTTACAGAAGATTTAGCTGCGGGTGCAAAAGCTTACAAAACAAGTGAAGTAGGTGATTGGCTAGCGGCTAATATTTAAAAACTTATTTCCTTTTTTATAAATTTACAGCTACTTCTAGTTATTTAGAAGTAGCTTTTTTATTTTAAGATATGCGTTATTTACAACTCTTTTTTTTGACGGCTTTTCTTGCTGCATGTACTTCAGAAAAAAAAACAGAGCAGCTTAGTCCTAAAAAAAGTAATGAATTTCCGTTAACAAATGTGAAAGTGATTTCACCAAGAATAAAGATCAATGAGATTTTATCTGATGAAACGGAAAGTTTACTAGAAACCAATACTAGTTTACATGATTTAACACTTCAGCTAAAAAAAATAAATACTACAAGTGTTCATGATTTGTCAAATGAAATAGAAACGGTTCTCGAAAATTGTGATGAATTTGTAAAAACGTTACCTAGCGATTTGAACAATAAAAGTGTCTTAAGTCGTATCGATGCGATTAAAAATTTTGCTAAGGCAGTAGCTTTCGAAACCAAAAAGGGATACAGCGATACTACAAAATTAGATACTTATTGTCGTAAAATTATATTGAATTACAATTCACTTATTGTGCAATTAAACGATAGTAAAAACCAACTACCTGATGCAGTTAAAAAGTCATTAAAAGAAACTCTAAAAATTAAGAAAGACAGTGTAGTAGGTGAACCATTGTTTTAAAACTTCATTTGTAGGGCAGTGATTACATTGAATCCAGGAGCACTTACCCCTGAAGAATAGGTGCGATACCGTTGATTTGTAATGTTTTCAAAATTCAATGAAAGCTTAAGGTCTTTTGTAAGAATGATTTGACTGTTAATGTTAATAGTGTACCAGCTAGGCGAAAAGGTCAATCCATTTTTGTCTTTGGGAAAAATGGCTGTTTTACGTTGCTCTCTTGGATTAATTTCAGCATTTTCCAATGATTGGCTAAAATTGATATAGGGATTAATTTCAAAACGGTTTTTCTGGTAGCGCAGTCCTAAATTCCCAAAATTAGGAGTAACGTGTCTTACAGGTATTTTCTCTCTATTAGCTAATTTTTCTTCCCCCTGAATATAATGGTAGTTAAAATTTGCTGACAAGGATTTAGTAAGCTTTAAATAGGCATCTAAATCAACACCATAAATACGCTGACTATTACTATTTTGAATAGAAGTTACTTCGCTATCGACCCCCTGAAAATTGACATTATTGAGCCCATTGAAACTAAATGAATTTCTACTTAAAGCATTATCAAGAAAAGTAAAGTAAGGCGATATCGTAAATTGTAACTTTGAAGTATTGTAAATAAAATTCGACTCTACACTATAGGCTGTTTCGGGTTTCAAATTTGGGTTAGGAACAACTAATGCACCCGGTTCAGATGATTGAAAAATCTTACCAATATCATCAATATTTGGTGCTCTGAAAGCCGTACTTAAAAATGTAGTGGTTCTCCATTTATTTGATATTTTATAAAGCCATCCTATATTACCGTTTACTGCAGCATTGGCAATATTTATTTCATCAAAAGGAAATGTAAAAACAGGATCGTCAAACTTTGCATTGGTAGTTATGTAATTATAGCGAAAGCCAGCACTTAATTTATTTTTTGAATTTATATTGAAATTAGAACTCGTGTAAATAGCAAATGAATTCCAACTAGAACCATTAGGATACCTAAGCGAAACGTCATTTAAAAAACTATTAGTGTCAATATTCAATCGGTTAGCGCTACTACTCACCAAATTATGAACGATTTCTATACCATAGTTTAATGAAAGCTTATCAAATTTTTTAATTGCATCAATATTAAAATTATAAGCAGCTACTTTTTCAGTGTTATTGATGCGATAAATAGTATTTAATCGTCTTTGATTTCGGCTTTCTTGAAAAAATTGGTATGCAATGGAAGTGTTAATCTTATCAAATAATAAATGTTGTTTTTGATAACTACTTTTTAAGTTTAAAAACAGCCACTTTTGTGGGCCGTAAAACCATTCTGCAAATTTGAAAGCGCCTAGTTCATCTACTTCTTGTAACCTATCATAACGGTCATAATTACTAGTTTCAGTATAAATACCAGTAAAATTTAATTGATGATTTTTAGTAGCTTCAAAACTAATTTTTTGAAATAAATTATATTGTTGATATCCCGTGTTTACTTGTTCACGAG
Source organism: Aquimarina sp. (assembly GCA_020628975.1). Lineage (GTDB taxonomy): Bacteria > Bacteroidota > Bacteroidia > Flavobacteriales > Flavobacteriaceae > Aquimarina. The sequence continues at coordinate 7,937 of JAHDEF010000047.1, forward strand.
GATTTTTATTTACAACTGTTTCGTCCTTTCCGTTTTTTCTTACAACGAAAGCTTTTCTCAAAAATTCATCAGGTCCGTGCTTTCCCTGAGTTAAATTTCCGAATCGTGAATAAGATAAACTGCTAACAGATTTCCATTTATTTTTCCCTAGTGCATACTGAACGTGCGAGGTGCTTTCTCTATTGGCAGAAGAAAAGCGTTGTACCAACTTTCCTGCTTTTTCTAAAGTATTTTTTTTAGTGTTTAATGTGTTGAAATTAATAACACCACCAATGGCGTCACTTCCATAAACAACGCTACCTGCTCCGTGAATTATTTCCGCTTGCGAAATAATAAAAGGGTCAACGGATATTATGTTTTGAACATTTCCACTCCTAAATATGGCATTGTTCATTCTTACACCATCAACACTCAATAGAATACGATTGGTAGATAAGCCTCGAATAATTGGGCTACCGCCACCTAACTGACTTTTCTGTACAAAAATATTACTCCCTTTGTTAATGGCATCAGCTGCAGTTTGTGGTTGAGCAGCAAAAATATCAGCAGCACTAAGCAGGCTTGTTTTTTTCGGAATATCAATTCTTTTCTCTTTCCATTTAGAGTGGGAAACTACCACTTCATCTAAATTATTTTTTTTAGGTTGAAGAAATATGGTGTTTGAGAGGATTTTCAATAACTTTCTCGTAAAAATAATTTCTTCATAACCTTCAGCAATACCAATAAATTGATTGTTTTTAGGGTAATTTGAAATAGATATAACTCCGTTTTTAGCGGAAAGTGTAATGTTTTTTGAAGGAATATAAACGTTAATATTTTCTATAGAAACCCCAGTTATAGCGTCAGCAAAATCTACGTTTTGAGAAAAACAGCATTGAGCAATCAGTAGAAAAAAAAGTAAGCGTTTCATTAAGAAAAAACTTCTTCTAAAATAGTTAGTGATTTAGGTTCTTTATAACCGTTAATGTGAAATTGATAATATTTAAGTATTTGATACAGTAATTCTTTCCGCACTTCTTTAGGGTATTGAATATTTATAGTAGTATCAAAATCTGTGCCTAAAAGTTGTTTAAAAGCTCTTAAAGTGTCGGCTTCGATAGTGAATTCATGGTGAATTTTTTGATACGTAAAACAAGCTGTAGAAATATCAAAAAACTGAAAATCCGTATGTTTAGTATTAGGCGGGTTTCCTAGGTAGGAGGTAAGTTTTATCAAAAAATGAGGAATAAATAGAGGATGATTTCCTTTACGATCTAAATGTAGTATCGATTGCTCAAAAAAAGCAAAAAGTGGTTCGTCTTTTTCTTTTTCATGCAATACATCATTTAAAATTTCGGTAAGAAAAGTAACGATGGCATTTTTTGATATTTCGAAATGAATGGTCGATAGGACAGCATCTTGTTTGACTTCTTTCAAGTACTGTAACGATTTTGATTCTCTGAAATTATAATCGATAGCCAAAAGGCTAAACGGCAAAAAAAGTGCTGATTTAACAGCACTTTTTTTAGTTTTTAATATTCCTCTGAGATGAAAAGAAAGAATTCCGTGTTCAAGAGTAAATAATCTGGTGATTACATCAGCTTCCTTAAATCGAATACTTTTTAAGACGATTGCTCTGGTTTTATAAAGCATTTATCTTATAATAAGAAGTTTTCCAATTTTAGTTTGCTCACCATCTTTTCCAGTAATTAAAGCTAAGTATACACCAGAAGCTACTTTTTTTCCAGAAAAAGATCTTGTATCCCAAGTTACGGCACCACTACCACGACCATTAATAACAGGATTTTCGATTTCGTAAACCAAATTACCCACTACGTCCGTAATTTTTACAGTTGCACCAGCAGTTAAGCCTTGTATTTGAACATTAACTTCGCCATATTCAGGTCGTACTGGGTTTGGGAAAATTTTAAAATTATCAAAGTTTTCTTCAGCTGCAATGACGGTGCTTGAAAATTCCATAAGTCCCTTTTCAGTTGCTATAAAGATAGCACCAGTAACATCATCGATTGTAATGTCATTAATATTATCTGAAGGTATAGGGGAATTTGCTTTTGTAAACACATTGAAGGTTTCTTGTCCATCTGCACTTACATAAAACACACCAGATCCATTGGTGGCTATCCATTTATTGTTTTCAGCATCAACCTCTATGTCTGTAACCGAAATACTAAAAAGTAACTCTTGAGCTACCCCTTCATCGTTTTCAAAAACAATATTCTCAATAATGTCTGTTTCTCCGTCAAAAATTCTACTTGGGTTTTGCATTACTCTTATTCCTAAAGACGAACCAAACCATAAATTATCAGTTAAATCCATTTTCAATGCAGTCACTGGAACTCCGAAATTTTCACTACCCTCAGCACGTGTGTAAGTAACTAATTCACCAGTACTTCTTTGATAACCTACAATACCATTACGTCGAAGCCCCATAAAAATATTTCCCGCATCGTCAAAAACAATATCTTCTCCAACTAAATCAGAAT
>JAHDEF010000048.1 GCA_020628975.1 Aquimarina sp.
AATTTATTAATAGTTATTTGAATATCCGTAATCACTAATAATAAGAATTGCGTCATCCTGAACGTGTTTCAGGATCTCATTACGGACATAAAAATCAGTAGGATGAGATTCCTTGTTTAGTAGGAACAATGTAACGGCATATAGTATTATTAATTACTGATATACAAAATAGTTATACTAGATAAACTATACCAAGTGTTTTTATTAAAGAGTTCGTCTACAAAAATTCTATTTATGTGGATGTATATTTATAGAATTTAAGACACTAAACTCAAAGCGAAGCAAATATGTTTACTGGATTCAGCGACATTGAAATCTAGTACATTGATTATTTGTTGGTGCCTTATTATAACACAAATCTTGTTTACTAAGATTATTAGCTTTTCATAAACAAAAGAATATTTCTTATTTCAAAAAAAAATACTACATATAAAGTAACTTTGTTAAGCTTAATTCTTTTGAGCTTTTATATGATCACATGCCTTAATATTATTTCGTGTTATGCTCAAAATATTGAGGTACAGCTTATCGATCAAGTTTCATTCAAGGGTGAAAAGTATAAACATTTCGTGGGTGTCGATACACAGAGTAATTTCTACTTTACCAATAATCAAGAAATCATTAAAACAGATCAGCACCAAAAATGGTCATATTCAAGTTTCGAATTGGGTTTTCCTTCGCATATTTCTTTGCTTAATCCTTTAGAAATTTTGGTTTTTTATGAGCAAGCCAACACATTTGTATTATTAGATCGCTTTCTAAATGAAACAAATCGCGTTTCTTTAAATAATTTAAACACGCCACAAAGTGCCAAGTTTTTAACCAATGCAAAGAATGATGAAGTTTGGTTAGTCGACAACTATGACTATAAATTAAAGTTTATTAATTATATAAATGATCTAAGGTCAGCAGTTTCTATAAACTTATCGGCAACAGTAATCGATTTGCAAGCTGATTTTAATAATGCCTATATTTTAATGGCAGACACATTACAGCATTTTGATAATTACGGTACATTGCTACAAGAAATGCCTTTGGAAAACGAGGTGCAGTTGTTGTTCGGAAATCGATATTTGTTATTAGTAGCTACTACAGGTTACACGTGTTATTCGTCAAACTTACAAGAATTGGGTAGTTTCACGATTCCTCAAAATATAGAGAGCGATTCTTACTTTAAAGATGAAAAATTTTATATTTTCGAAAACGGTATAATATTCACCTACAAATTAAAAATCACAAAAAAATAAGTGCTATGCATATTGCAGTTGCTGGAAATATTGGAGCAGGAAAAACAAGTTTAACGCAATTGCTTGCAAAGCATTATAAGTGGAAGCCTTTGTATGAAGATGTTTTAGAGAATCCGTATTTAGAGGATTTTTATAACTCAATGGAGCGTTGGTCTTTCAATCTTCAAGTGTATTTTTTAAACAGTCGTTTCCGTCAAATTTTAGATATTCAGGCGTTGGGCAAAGCCACTATTCAAGATCGTAGTATTTATGAAGATGCTTATATTTTTGCGCCAAACTTACACCATATGGGGTTAATGACGAACCGTGATTTTGAAAATTACCGCTCTTTATTTGATTTAATGGAAGAAGTAGTTAAAGGGCCCGATTTATTGATTTATTTAAAAAGTAGTATTTCGAATTTAGTAGGTCAAATTCACAAGCGTGGACGTGATTACGAAAGCGGCATATCTATTGATTATTTAAGTAAACTCAACGAACGTTACGAAGAGTGGATCGAAGGTTACGATAAAGGCAAATTATTAGTAATCGATGTCGATAAATTAAATTTTGTCGACAACCCAGAAGATCTTGGTGAAATTATCACGCGAATTGACGCAGAGCTAAATGGGTTGTTTTAAAACTAAACAAGCTATTTCTTTGTGTTGTTGTTATAAAATTCTGATCCAATAAATTTGGTGATTATTTTTGTTGCGCCCACTCGATCGTAAACATATTTTTCAGCCAAATTTCCCATAGTGTTTCTTTGGTTAGTGTTGGTAATTAAAGAATGTAAGTTATTTTCAAAGCTATGCTTGTCTTGAATTTTAATCAGTCCCCCGAAAGTTTCTAACTCTTGTGCTTCTGGAAATTTATCTGTGTTTGTGCCTGTAATAATGGGGATTCCGAATACTGCGGCTTCTAAAATATTGTGTAAGCCAGTGGTGCCTACTGCGCCACCTATGTAGGCTATATTAGCATAGCTGTAAATTCTTGTCAAAAAACCAATAGCATCGATAATTAAAACCTTGTCGTCGTTATGTATTCCCTTAGAATATATCGAAGTGGGTACTTTTAGTTTCGAAACTAATGCAGATATCTTTTCTGTTTTGATTTCATGTGGAGCAATAATAAAGCACACATTGTCCGCTGAATTATTGATGGTTTCAATGAAAATATTTTCGCAGTCAGGCCAAGTGCTTCCAAGCACCACAGTAATTCTTTGCTGTTTAAAATCAGCGATAAATTCCAAATGATTATCCATTGATAACTGTCGGTATACGCGATCAAAACGAGTATCACCACTTAAACTCACATTATTAAATCCATTTAATTTAAGTAAGTCAACCGATTTTTTATTCTGAACAAAAAAATGAGACACGTATGTAAGTGTTTTTTTAAGAAAACCACCATACCATTTAAATAGCGCTTGCTCAGGTCTAAAGGCAGCTGAAACCATATAAATAGGTATACTGTTACTTTTTAATTGCTCAAAATAATTACGCCAAAATTCATATTTTATAAATAATGCTGCTTTGGGTTGAATGGTTTTCACTAAAAATTTAGCATTGATCGGTGTATCTATTGGTAAGTAAATGGCACAATCAATCAACTTATGGTTTTTCTTTTGCTCGTAACCTGAGGGAGAAAAAAAACTCACCAATATTTTAAAATCGTTTTTAAAAGTTTCAATAACAGGTACCGCTTGTTCGTATTCGCCTAATGATGCGCAATGAAACCATAGCCATTCATCTTTAGTAAAATCAATTTCAGCTAAAATAGTATGGGTATTTTTTCGGCCTACTACAAATTGTTTCATTTTAGGTGAAATCCTTTTTATCAAAGGAAACGCCCGTTCAAAGGCATAGGATAACAAAGAATATAGCAATTTAAGCATAATCAAGCTTTCATTTAAACACTACGAAAATACCTAGAATCTTCAAGAACTCCATTCAACTTTTTGTACTTTTGGTTATGGTCATTCAAGTGAAGTTTTATTTCATAACAATAAAAAGAAGGCCTATTAAAACACTAACAAAGCGTACATGAATAAAATTCAAATGGTTGACCTGCAAGGGCAATACAAAGGGATTAAAGAAACTGTAGATGCCTCAATCGCCGAAATATTAGAAAGCGCCGCCTTTATTAATGGGCCTTATGTGCATAAATTTCAAGCAGCCTTAGAAGCGTATTTGGGGGTCAAACACGTCATTCCGTGTGCAAATGGTACCGATGCATTGCAAATTGCTATGATGGGATTAGATTTGCAACCAGGCGACGAAGTAATAACAGCTGATTTCACCTTTGCTGCTACTGTTGAGGTCATTGGGCTACTGCGCTTAACTCCAGTTTTGGTTGATGTTGAGCCAGATACGTTTAATATAGATCCTGTGGCTATAGAAAAAGCCATTACGCCAAAAACAAAAGCCATTGTACCCGTACATTTATTTGGTCAAGCGGCTAATATGGATGCTATTTTAGCAATTGCCGAAAAGCATAATCTTTATGTAATTGAAGACAATGCACAAGGTATCGGAGCTGCTTACACATTTAAAGACGGAACGAAAAAGAAAACAGGAACTATTGGTCATGTAGCTTCAACCTCATTTTTCCCATCTAAAAACTTAGGCTGTTATGGTGATGGTGGGGCAATTTTTACCGATAATGACGACTTAGCACATCGTATAAGAGGAATCGTGAATCATGGAATGTACAAACGTTACCACCACGATGTAGTAGGAGTTAATTCACGATTAGATAGTATACAAGCCGCTGTTTTGCTGGCAAAATTGCCAAAACTAAATGATTATAATACTGCGCGTAGAAATGCCGCCAAAAAATATAATGCAGCATTTGAAAATATCGATGCCATTATAACGCCAGTAACCAATACCAGTTGCAAGGGTATATGTGATACCTGCGATTGTCATGTTTTTCATCAGTATACACTCAAAGTAAATGGTGTCGATCGAGACGAATTAGTAGCGCATTTACAAAGCAAAGAAATTCCATGTGGGGTGTATTATCCGATTCCGTTGCATTTGCAAAAAGCTTATGTTGATGAGCGTTATAAAGAAGTTGATTTCCCAGTAACCAATCAACTTGTAAAAGAGGTGATTTCTTTGCCTATGCATACCGAATTGACAGACGATCAAATTGATTTTATCACCACAGCAATTATTGATTTTATTAAGAAATAGTTTAGGGTGTTAATGATTTAGGGGCTTACCTTACAGGTCGGGCTTTCCGCTATATCTTTTTACAAAATAAAGGTACTTCGGCTTCGCTCAGCAACCTTATTTTGTAAAAAGGATGCCGCTGCAATCCCTAAGCCAATAAAAATCGGTTAATTTTAAGATTGCGTTTTAGCAAAATAAGTAACACAGTAAATGGATATAAAATGATATTATCTGAAATTAAAAATCACTTAGAAAATTCAGATCAAATAGCCTTTCAATTACCAAACGGCGATTTAGTGCCAAGGCATTTTCACGTTACCGAAGTAGGGAAAGTGGTCAAAAACTTTATAGATTGTGGTGGTGTGTTAAGGAAAGAAGAGGTTGTTAATTTTCAATTATGGGAAGCTGACGATTACGATCATCGATTACATCCTCAAAAATTGTTAGGAATCATCGAGCTTTCAGAGAAGGTGTTGAATTTGAGAGATGTAGCTATTGAAGTGGAATACCAAGCCGACACCATAGGTAAGTTCGGGTTAGATTATGACGGCACACATTTTTTATTGACCAATAAAAAAACCGATTGTTTAGCAAAGGATAAATGTGGTATTCCTGAGTTTGATAATAACAGTAATAGTGATCTGCAAAATAATGCTTGCACGCCAGGTTCAGGTTGTTGTTAAGCGACAGGGTTTAAGTGAATCTAAAACAATATTACTAGGTGCTAAAAACACGAGATTGTCTAAAAAGTATCATAAATGAAGGCTGAGCGTTGGTCGAAGCCTGTAGATGAGCTGATACTCAAACCACATTTCGGCTTCGCTCAATGTTCGTTTAGAAGATTTTTAGCTATTTTATACAGCCTCGTGTTTTTAGTTGACTAACTTATATAGTATTGAAATAAAAAGAAATAGGGGTCAACAGGAAAGTTGAGGACAAGTAAAGTTGCCGTCATTTCCACGTAGGTGGAAATCCCTTAAACTAAATTTATTACTTTCCATTTAAATAAATGATTTCCAATTTTTAGTGAAGGACACTCCACTATAATTTTTTCAAAATTTGTGGAGTGACACACGAAATAAACAAAATATCTCACAACTTTTTAAGTTGACACGTAAGAACTAAGAACTAAGAACTAAGAACTAGCAACCAACAGCCAAATAATATTATTCCAGTGCTTTCGCCATAACATGATATCGAGGGTCTTCAACACTTTCTTCAATAATGCTATGGAATTTAGGTGAAGCTTTACGCATTAAATCTTTACATTCATCGCTCAAGTGTTTTAAGGTTAGCTTCTTTCCTTGTTTTTCATACTTTTCTTGAAGCACAAATATGGCTTCTAAGGCAGAATGATCGGCTACTTTAGCTTCCATAAAATCTATTTCAACATTTTCAGGGTCATTATTGACATCAAAATTAGAGTTAAAACTAGAAATACTACCAAAGAAAACCGTTCCCCAAATTTCATAAACCTTGGTGCCATCTTCCTTCGTAGAACGATTTACACGAACACGTTTAGCACTTTCCCAAGCAAATACTAAGGCTGAAATAATTACCCCAGCAATTACGGCAATGGCTAAATCTACAAATACTGTAATGGTAGAAACAGCGATTAATACAAAGGCATCAGAACGGGGTATTCTTGCTAAAATTCTAAAACTACTCCAGGCAAAGGTTTCAATAACCATCATAAACATTACCCCAACCAAAGCAGCTATGGGTACCATTTCAATATAGGTGTCAGCAAAAAGAATAAAAACTAATAAGGTAACGGCCATTACGATTCCTGATAAGCGTCCGCGGCCTCCAGAGTTGATGTTAATCATTGTTTGCCCAATCATTCCGCAACCAGCAGTACCGCCAAATAAACCACTAACTATATTTCCTGCACCTTGAGCAATACACTCTTTATTTCCGTTACCTCTAGTTTCTGTGATTTCGTCTACTAAGTTTAAGGTCATTAAAGTTTCAATTAATCCAACAGCAGCAGCTAATGCAGCGTATGGCAGAATAAAAGTAAACGTGTCCCACACAAAAGGTAAGTTTTGCCATAGCTCAAGATTTGGAGTAGGGAATTTCCCTTTTAAGCCATTTCCGCCTCCCTCACGAATATAAGAGCCAACCGTTGAGACATTAATATTTCCAATAATCTTAATAAATGTAACTACTAAAATAGCTGTAAGTGCGGCGGGTAGTTTTTTGGTAACTTTCCATTTCGGTAAAAAATACACAATAGCCATAGTTAGCGCCACTAAGCCAATCATACTCCAAAGTTCTGGACCTTGCATCATCCAGGATTCCCCTTCAGGGTTTTTATGAAAAAACATTTTTAATTGCGCTAAGAAAATAACAATCGCTAAACCGTTTACAAACCCCATCATTACTGGGTGGGGAATAAGGCGAACAAATTTCCCAAGCTTTAAAAGGCCGGCTCCAATTTGTATGATTCCCATTAAAATTACGGTAGCTAGTAAGTAGAAATAACCCATGTTTTCAACAGGTTGTTCGAAGGCTAAACCTCTTTCGTTTCCTTCAATCAAAAGGTGAATTAATACTACGGCAACAGCTCCTGCAGCTCCTGATATCAATCCAGGTCTTCCTCCAAAAATGGCGGCAATTAATCCAATCATAAATGCGCCAGAAAGTGCCACCAACGGATCTATGCCTAATACAAAGGCAAAAGCCACTACTTCAGGAATCATAGCTAAGGAAGTAGTAATACCAGCTGTAATGTCGTTTTTTACACCTGCCGAGTCTGTCTTAAAGTACTGTTTCAATGGGATCTGTTTTTTATAAGAAAGTGCAAAAGTAACAATTTAGATTTTAGACTTCTTCGCTATAATTAATAGTATTTAAAAATAGAACTAACTAGTGTTATTTATGCGTAAGGGATAGCAGCGGCATTATTTTTACCAAATTAAGGTGCTTCGACTTCGCTCAGCAACCTTATTTGGTAAAAAGATATAGCGAATAGCCCGACCCGCAGGGTTACGCCCAAATATTCTGAGTCAAAAAAATCTACGTATGCAAGTTGTTACCAATTGATACTAAAAATAGACTTGTACAAAAGGGCTCCATGGCGAAGCATATAGTCTTTTGTCTTCGTTGTAAAGTACATCGTAACGAACACCTGCTGAAACATTTCCCAATCTGTAGCCAGCACCTAAGTATAGCGCAGGAAAATTAAAACTGTTTTTAAAATCTTGCCCTTGAATTTCGGTAGTGGTATTTACAAAGTTTTGTTCTAATTCGCTTATAAGTTGTAATTGTCGGGTGGGGTTGTACAAAGCGATAGCTCGAATTCCATAATTGGTTTGTTTGGTGTCAAATCTTCTAAAGTTGGCATATCCGAAATTGACACCTAAGCCAGCAGAAAATTTGTCATTCACTTGATATACAGCCGATGGACCTAAAATAATACTTGTGGCATTGTTGGAGAAGTCGAGCCCTAAATTACCTCCAAATCGTACTTTTTTCCAAAAGTTATTTTGTTTTGGTTGTACTTGTGCTGTTAAATTGCTCACAAAGTATAATTGTAAAGTTAAAAAGAATAAGATTTTTGTTTTCATAATATTCGTCGAGTTAATTGTATTTTTAGTAAAAAAATGCCTTTATAAATATAAATAATTACAAAAGTTATAACGTTGTAAGTTGTATTTTTGGTGATTAGAATTTAGATAAAAGTAGGTATAAACCAGAGTAATGGATAAATATTCGTTTTTAAATGCCGCATCGACCTCTTTTTTTTCAGAGTTGTACGATAGGTATTTACAAAGTCCTGATAGTGTTGAGCCAAGCTGGAGAGCATTTTTTCAGGGGTTTGATTTTGGAATGGAAAGCGCAGCAGAAGGAGATTTCGTAGTAGAGGTACCTTCTCAAGCTTCGGCAACCAGCACGGTTGTAATTCCTAAAGAAGTTCAAAAAGAATTTCAAGTAATTAATTTAATTGATGGCTACCGAACACGAGGGCATTTGTTTACAAGAACAAACCCTGTTCGTGAACGCAGAAAGTATAAGCCATCCTTAGCTATAGAATCTTTCGGACTTGAAACAGCAGACCTAAATACTAGCTTCAATGCAGGCGAAATTGTAGGGTTGGGTAAAGCTACGCTTAGTCAAATTATCAGCCATTTAGAAAAAATTTATTGCGAGTCTATCGGAGTAGAGTATATGTACATCCGAGGCCCAGAAGAGCGTCAGTGGATTCAAGATAAATTGAATGCTAATGGTAATCGAACGGTTTTTTCAGCGGAAGAAAAGAAGAACATCTTAGGTAAACTAAATGAAGCTGTGGCTTTCGAAACCTTTTTGCATACTAAATACGTAGGTCAAAAACGTTTTTCTTTAGAAGGTTGTGAGGCTTTAATTCCTGCCTTAGATCATTTGCTAGAAAAAGCGTCTAATCTTGGAGTGAAAGAATTTGTTATGGGTATGGCACACCGTGGTCGTTTAAGTACCTTAACGAATATTTTTGGTAAAAGTGCTAAAGATATTTTCAGCGAATTTGATGGAAAGGATTACGAAGAAGATATTTTTGATGGTGATGTAAAATATCATATGGGTTGGACAGGCGTGCGTAAAAGTGCAAATGGCAATGAAATTAATATGAATATTGCACCAAATCCATCGCATTTAGAAACCGTTGGTGCTGTTGTCGAGGGTATTGCTCGAGCAAAGCAAGATCGTATTTATAAAGAAGAAAAATCGGCAGTGTTACCGATAATCGTTCATGGAGATGCGGCAATAGCAGGGCAAGGAATTGCTTATGAAATTGTACAAATGTCTCGTTTAGATGGTTATAAAACGAATGGTACCATTCATATAGTAGTAAACAATCAAATTGGTTTTACTACGAATTATCTAGATGCACGATCATCTACCTATTGTACAGATGTTGCTAAAGTAACCTTATCGCCAGTACTGCATGTAAATGCTGATGATGCTGAGGCGGTAGTACATGCAGTAAATTTTGCGTTAGACTATCGTATGAAGTTCAAGCGCGATGTATTTATTGATTTATTAGGTTATAGAAAATATGGGCATAATGAAGGTGATGAACCTAAATTTACACAGCCTAAACTATACAAAGCCATTGCTAAGCAGAAAAATCCTAGAGATATTTATGCAGAAAAACTAAAAGCAGCTGGTATTGTAGATGATACTTACGTTAAGCAGATTGAGGCAGACTATAAAAGTAGTTTAGAAGAAGAATTAGAATCTTCTAGAAAAGAAGAAAAAACAGTAATAACTCCTTTCATGGAAAATGAATGGGAAGGTTTTACGCGTGTTCAAGAAGATCGTATGATGGAAAACATCGATACGACTTACGAAGTAGCCAAACTAACAGAAATTGCTGAAGTAATTACACAGCTTCCTAAAGATAAAAAATTCTTTAGAAAAGCTGAGAAAGTAATTAAAGACCGTAGTAAAATGTACTTTGAATCCAATCAATTAGATTGGGCAATGGGCGAGTTACTAGCTTACGGGTCTTTATTGAAAGAAGGTTATGATGTTCGTTTAAGTGGTCAAGATGTAGAGCGAGGAACTTTTTCGCACCGTCACGCAGTAGTTAAAGTAGAAGAAAGTGAAGAAGAGGTTGAGTTACTAAACCAGCTTAAAGGTGATCAAGGTGATTTCTACGTTTATAATTCTTTTTTGTCTGAGTATGGTGTTGTAGGTTTTGATTATGGTTATGCCATGGCAAGCCCAAAAACCTTAACTATTTGGGAAGCACAATTTGGAGATTTCAGTAATGGAGCACAGATTATGATTGACCAATATATCTCTTCGGCAGAGGATAAGTGGAAAATGCAAAATGGTTTGGTAATGTTATTACCTCACGGTTATGAAGGACAAGGTGCAGAGCACTCTTCGGCACGTATGGAACGTTTTTTACAGTTGTGTGCTAAGGATAATATGTAT
>JAHDEF010000049.1 GCA_020628975.1 Aquimarina sp.
AGGGTGTAATATGTCTTTTTTTAGAGAAGATTTTTTAAAAGTAAATGGATACAATGAGGATTTCGAAGGCTGGGGGAAAGAGGATTCAGAATTTGCTATTCGCTTATTGAATAGTGGAGTTCAGGGTAAAAGGATTCGATATGCAGGTATTGTCTACCATATTTGGCATAAAGAAAAGCCCAAAGATAGATTAAAGGAAAATGAACAATTACAAGCTTTAGTGCTACAAACCAAAGAAACTAGATGCAGTAATGGTGTCGATAAGTACCTATAGATTTATTTCCTAATTATTTTCACAGAGCTATCTAAACCAATTTTTATAATAGCCGATGGGATAGCCTTTTTACTATTATTAGGCGCTTTACTCACATAGTCGACTGCTTCGATAAGTTTAGGGTCAATTTCTTTGAATGATTTTGGTGTCGGTTGTCCGCTAAAATTAGCAGAAGTAGAAACAATGGGCTTTTTAAAGCTACGAAGTAGTTTGCTGATAAATGGGTCTCTAGCAACTCGAATTCCTAAGGTGTTGTCTGAGGCTACTAAATTTTCAGCAATCCTAATGGGGTTGTCGTAAATTATAGTGGTAGGCTTATTAGCAAATTTCAAAATATCGTAAGCTACTTCAGGAATTTCTTCTACATATTGCTGCAACATTTTAAAGTCGCTCACCAAACAAATTAAGTTTTTTTCATCAGTGCGTTTTTTTAAAGCATTCAATTTGTCAATAGCGTCAGCATTTGTAGCATCGCATCCTAAACCCCAAACCGTATCGGTTGGATATAGAATAATATTACCGCGTTTTAAATGCTTTATTATTGCTTCCGTTTCTTCCTTTAAATCAATCATTGTGAAAACTAATTTTTGCAAAGGTAAAGGCTAGGCTATTAGAAAACCTAATGATTTACTAAACTAAATTTATATCAATTGTCAAAAGTGATTAATACAGATTATACGCTCGAAAAATCCTAGATTTGTTTCTCGTTTAAATCAACTTTCGAAATGTTGAAAAAAGTAGTACATAAGAATTTTGTGGCATATGAAGATGAGCTAATAAATATAGTTCAGGATTTTGATCATCAAGGAGAAGTCTTTGGTAATCAAAATAGAAATACGATTCGAGTAGTTGATTTTAATCACCTGAAATTGAATATCAAATCTTTCAGGCCTCCAAAATTAATTAACAAAATAGTATACGGCTATTTCAGGAAATCAAAAGCGGAAAGGTCTTACATATATGCAAATAAACTTCTAGAACTTGAAATCGGAACACCACAACCCATAGCTTACTTTGAAGAAAAATCAGTATTAGGATTAGGAAAAAGTTTTTATATCAGTGAGCATTTAGATGTTGATTTGACCTATAAAGAGCTTGTTGAAAATCCAGAGTATCCAGAACACGAAATTATTTTAAGAGGGTTTACCAGATTTACGCACAACCTTCATGAAAATAGAGTGCTATTTAAAGATCATTCTCCGGGAAATACATTGATTATGAAACGAGATGAGGTGTATCATTTTGGATTAGTAGATTTAAACAGAATGGAATTTAAGAACTTATCTTTTGATGAGCGTATTCAAAATTTTTCAAGATTAACACCCAAAAAAGAAATGGTCGCTATTATGAGCGATGAGTATGCGAAAATAACAGGGAAATCCTATGATTTGGTATTTGATGCCATGTGGGAGGCAACTAGTAAGTTTCAAGAGAAATTTTTTCGTAAAAGAAGATTAAAGCAGCAATTTAAATTTTTTAAGAAGTAATAGATGGAGCCAGAAATATCTGTAATTGTGAGTACTTACAATGCTACTGAATGGTTAGAGAAGGTAATTGTTGGCTATCAGCAACAGCTTTTTAAGAATTTTGAAATAATTATTGCTGACGATGGCTCTACTGCTGAAACGGCTGAACTAATTGACAGTTATGTAAAGACATCATTTTTTGAAATCACTCACGTATGGCACGAAGATAAAGGGTTTCGAAAAACGGAAATTTTGAATAAAGCAATTCAAAAATCAAATGCCGAATATTTGCTTTTTACAGATGGTGACTGTATTCCGAGAAATGATTTTTTGCAAGTCCATATGTATAAAAGGGAAAAGGGCTTTTTTTTATCAGGAGGCTATTTTAAATTACCATTGCCAATTTCACAGTTCATATCAAAAGAAGACATTGTTACTCAACGTTGTTTTGAAATTTCATGGTTGTTGAAAAATGGATTAGCTAAAAGCATTAAAAATTTAAAAATTAGATCAAAAGGGAAGAAAGCTAATATTTTGAATCGTATTACCCCAACAAAACCCACTTGGAATGGTCATAATGCTTCTGGTTGGAAAGAAGATATTATTGCCGCAAATGGCTTTGATATGCGTATGCAATATGGTGGAGAAGATCGTGAACTCGGTGAGCGACTTTTCAATAGCGGTATAAAGTCTAAACAAATTAGATACAGCGCTGTTTGTTTGCACTTAGATCATAAAAGGGGGTATGTAAAACCTGAAATGATAGCCAAAAACAAAGCTATTCGAAAAGAAACGAAAGCAGGAAAGCTGACGGAAACAAACTACGGTATAAAACAACTAGAGGCTTAAATTATTCATATAACGAATCAGTTCCTTTTCAATAAAGTGAAATTCAAACTCTTTATATAATTCAAGCGCGTTTTCTTTAAGTTGCTTGTTGTCATATTCAGTATAAATAGCTGGTTTAAATTGTTTCAAATGAATTGATTTGTGTTTTAAGCCATCTTCAAAAAGGTTCCAGCCTTCTTGTTTAATCCACGGAGAAAAAATCGAGAAAGTTGGTTTATTAAGTGCTTTGGCCATATTTACAGCACCACCTTCATTACCAATTAAGACATCGCAGTTTTTCATAAGTGCTAAGAATTCCCTTAGGCTAGAAGCAAAAACATCAAAATACACTTTTTCTTTACTTTCAGGCTGAATTAACTCATATATATGATTCACTTCCTCTTTTTGATGGGGTGCATAATTGAAAAATATAGCTACATTTCTTTTAGCGACTGTATCAATCAACTGAGCCATAGTTTTTGGAGGCAAGCTTTTTTTCTTTTCACTACCTAAAACTCCAATCATTACAATTTTTTGAGAAGCTTCTAGTCGTAATGGGTTAATATATTTTTTTTTAGCACCTACAATTTCTTCTTCCGTAAGGTATAATTTAGGCGCTATAATATTTTTCGAAATTTCTTCTTCTTCATAAACAAAGCGAAGTCTATTTTCTACGGCAAGTCCAGCGTTTGTGATCGATATTTCTTTGTTCTTAATAAAATCGGTAAATAGTAATTTAGAATACCATTTATCTTGTCCAAACTTTTTTTGAGCTCCTGAGAAAGCAGTAATTAAATAGCTTTCAAGTTTGTTATAGACGTCATAAACACAGTCGTATTTTTCTTCTCGAATAGATACCAAGAATTTGTAAAAGTCAATTTTGTTTTCTCGATATAGGGGTATAAACTCAACAATCTTATCTATGTATGGGTTGTGTAACACCATAGCTTTAGTGTTGCTGTTTATAAGATAATGTATGGTCGAATTGGGATATTTCTTTTTTAAAGCCTCACAAATAATAGTACTTGTAAGCACATCTCCAATCATTTTTTGTTGAATGACTAGTATTTTCATATCACCAAAGAAATTTCTGTAGTTTTAAAAAGGGCAAGATACTTATAATATATGCTAAATTGAGCTTAGCTAGTTTAAGAAAGTAAGGTTGCGAAAGACTTAATTTATCTGTTCAATACTTTATATTCTTCATAGCAATTGCTAATGGCGTCAAGTATTTGAAGGTCATTAGCCGTTTCAATATAATCTTTGGAATAGCTGCAATTTAGTAGAATCTCGTCAAGGTCTACTTTTTCAATTCCCGTAAGAGCCACTAAAGTTTCGCGGTCTACTTTTGTGAGTAATAAATTCCGAATTTGTTCGTCATCTTTGATACGACGAAGCCTTTTCAATTCAGTAGATTTTTTGTTGAATAAATTGTAAATAGAAGTAATAGGGTTAAAAATAGCATTTACTGTTTTAGTAAATCCGCTAGCTTCTTTGCTTCCGCCTTCATATCTTTTGTTTAAACCCGTAATGGCGTAAGCATTTCTGTTGGTATAAACGGGTATATTTTTGGCATCTATTTCAACAAAACCTGTTAGCCCATGCGAAGAAACCACCACTTCTTCCAAAGCGATGCCCAATTCAGTAAGTTTTATGACAATATTTCCATATTTCACCCAATCATTAGTAACTCGTGCTTTGAAAGGTTTGAAGCCTAAATAAGAAAAGTATAGGCTATCGTTGACTTCTGCGTCAATTTCGAAAGTTCCATTTTCTTTAGTAATGGTTCCTTTGATACTACCGATATTAAAAATATTTACATTTTCCAAAGGTTTATCATTAGCTGCATTTTGAACAACACCACTTATGGTACCTTTTTGCGCTATGGCAGTTTGGAAAATTAGAAATAGGTAGTAATAAAATTTCATAGGTTAAAGGTATCAAATGTAACGACTCATAGTGCTATGAATCGTTACATTTTTGTCCTTTATTTAAGGGAAGTCTTACATATTTCAAACCGATAATTATCAATTTTACTTTTCAAGCTATGTCAGTCTTGATCAAATTAAAGCCTAAGCATTTCAATAGACTCAATGTAAGTAAACTAAAGTCGAAGCCTAGTAACGATCACGACGTTTTCTGCGATCACGTCCTCCTGAATTGCTACTACTGCTATTTCTTGAGCGATCTCCTTTGTAGTTTCCTCTTGAATTACCACCACCTTTTGAGAAACGACCTCGATCACCTCCGCCACCACGACGTTTTCTATCACGTCCGCCGCCACCGCGGTTTTCAGAAACTTCAATATTTACCTTACGCTCATCTAAAAAGATATCTTCAAAAGCAGCTAATACAGCATCCGTATGTTCAGAAGGGGTGTTGAAGAATGAAAATTTATCTTTAACATCAACTCTATTTACAACATCCGATCCTAAGTTAAGTGTATCTTTAAGTAAGTCTTTTAATGACATCCAATCGAAGCCATCTTTCTCACCTACATTTATAAAGTAACGCGTACTTCCGTCATTACTTGATTCACCACGATCACTACGTCCGCTTTCATCCATTGGTTGGATATCACGCATTTTTTTGTAGTAGTTATGGAAACGTGTAAATTCTACAGTAACCAACTTTTTAATTAATTCTTCTTTCGATAAATGCTCTAAGTGTGAATTAATTTCAGGTAAATACTGATCAACTTCGTCGTTTATTTCCGTTTTTTCAATTTTCTCCGCTAGGTTGAATAATTGAGTTTTACAGATTTCTTCTCCGGTAGGAACATTTTTCTTTTCAAACGTAGTTTTTAAAGTACGCTCGATACTTTTAATTCTTCTAGCATCACTTTTAGTAGTAATAACTACAGAAGTTCCTTCTTTTCCTGCACGACCAGTACGACCACTACGGTGGTTGTAAGTTTCAATGTCATCAGGTAATTGGTAGTTTATTACGTGGGTAATATCGTTTACGTCAATTCCTCGTGCCGCTACATCGGTAGCTACCAGCATTTGAATTTGACGGTTACGGAAACTTTTCATTACCAAATCACGTTGGTTTTGACTTAAATCTCCATGAATGGCAGCAGCATTATAACCATCTTCAATTAATTTTTCAGCTACCGATTGTGTATCGCGTTTCGTTCTACAGAAAATAACAGAAAAAATATTTGGATTAGCATCAGCTAAACGCTTTAATGCCGGATAGCGATCACGTGCTGCAACAATATAATACTCGTGCTTTACATTTTTGTTGGAAGAGTTTTTAGTACCCACCGTAATTTCTACAGGGTTACTCATAAACTTTTTAGCAATAATTGAAACTTCTTTAGGCATCGTAGCCGAAAACAACCAGGTAGATTTTTCGTCAGGCGTATGCGAAAGGATGGCTTTGATGTCTTCAAAGAATCCCATATTTAGCATCTCATCTGCTTCATCAAGTACACAGTAATTGATTTGCGAAATATCAACCATTCCTCTATTAATCATATCTTGCATACGACCAGGGGTAGCTACAATAATTTGCGCTCCTCTTTTTATCTGTCTTGCTTGGTCGCTAATACTAGCACCACCATATACAGCAACAGAATGTAAACTTGGAATAAATTGGCTATAATTTTTAATCTCTGAAGCAATTTGTAAACACAATTCTCTTGTCGGAGAAAGGATTAATCCTTGTGTTTTTTTATTGCTCGGATCGATTTTTTCGATTAGCGGAAACCCAAAAGCGGCAGTTTTACCAGTTCCAGTTTGCGCTAGGGCCACGATATCGGTATCGTTTTCTAGTAGGATTGGGATTGCTTTTTCTTGGACTTCACTAGGGGTTACAAAGCCCATGGCATCCACTGCCTGCAACACGGCTTCTCCTAACCCTAACGTTTGGAATGTACTCATAATGTCAATAAATAAGCCGCAAAAGTACAACTAAATAATTAATAGTCTTGTGTTTTTGAGTTTAAGTTCTATAAACGTAAAATTAGTAGTGTATTTTATTTCATATGCGTTGCTGATTGCATGATACTCATAGTTTTCCATCAAACTAATAAATGCAGTAAACTAAAATTTATATTGGTGACCTCGTAAAAATATTTTATTAGTATAAATTATAGAAATTTCCCCTATCAGTTATACAAGCCGGGTATTACTTATTTTTCTTTATGATATATGAAACTTTGTACTATGATATAATTATTATATATTTGATTATCAGTTATTTAAGTTTTATGAAGAGCTTGCAATGGACATATGATGAATTTAGAGCCTACCTTTTGGTATATTGCTCTTTTGCCGATCACATTCAAGTAAATATAGAAAGAGAAGAAATTAAGAAAAGAATTGGTGATAGTATGTTTTACACCTATCAAAGAATGCTAGAAGCCGATGATGATGATACGAGCGCTTATAAAATTAAAAACTTTGTTAGAAATAATTCCTTGCCTAAATGTCAAGTCGATCAATTAGTTGACGAAATAAAGGCTATTTTTCTATGTGACGGTGAATTTCATAAATTAGAAAAACGTCAATTTGCTTCATTAAGTAAATTACTTCAAAAGCTTGTTGAGGTAAAAGAGGTTTAGTCAAATAAACACTTCTTTGGTTACATCAATAGATTTTTGAAATTTATAGAATGTAATTTTTACTTAGAAAAAGAACCATAATTATATCCAAATACAAATATCTATCGACTATAAACTTTGTTGGTAATAAGATGTTTAGACAAATACATCACCGAATTTTTACTTCAGTATTAAACTATCAATTATATGAAGTCTTGTGAATTTACTTAGTCTCATAAAATATGCTGATGGATAATTACTAGATTAGTTTACTCCTTTTTTGTAAATACAATTTATTTCAAATCAAAGCCTAAGCCCACGTGAATAACAGAATTGAAAAAGTTTTCATCACTAAAAAAACTATCTTCATCTTTTAAAATTCCTGAAATGCCAAAGTTGTAACGGGCCTCAAAATACAAACCTTCGTAAATATCTACGCTAAAACCAGCAATAAGACTTAAATTGATTTTTTTTGTCAATTCCTCTAAACTAGCAACTTCTCTTTCATTAATACTTCCTTCGAATAATGAAATATTGTTAGAAATCGTATTATTAACCAAATATCCAAATTGAGGGCCGAATTTCAATTTCAGTCGATCGGTAGGTTTGTAAATTCCTACTACAGGAAGTAAGATATAATCTAACCTAATAATGGTTTCTTGTTTAGTTAAATTAACACCTTCTTGTCCTGGCTGGTTATTTGACCGATTTACTAAACTTTCACGTCTTAAACCTTGTTGCGATACTAAAGCTTCTAACGAAATGTCGATATTTCGATCAACATCAGTAGTTAAATACAACCCACCATATCCACCAGTTCTAAAAGAAGTGTCGTCAAATACACCGCCATAAATATTCGATAAACTTAAACCTGCTTTAACACCATAGGTGAAACGCTCGAATTGCGCATAACTTAATTGTATGACAGAAAATAGTAGGAGTAGGGTTGGGAATGCTTTCATATCTTCAAAGTTACACAAAAGTTTTATTCAGGATTATTTTCGATGCCTTTATACGCACTAATTACTTTTTTAACTAAAGCATGTCGAATCACATCTTTGTCATCTAAGTACAACATTCCAATGCCTTTAACATCTTTAAGCACTAATAAAGCTTCTTTTAATCCAGAAGTTACTCTTCTTGGTAAGTCAATTTGACCGGGGTCGCCCGTAATCATAAATTTAGCGCTACGTCCCATACGGGTTAAGAACATTTTCATTTGTGAGTGCGTGGTGTTTTGGGCTTCATCTAAAATTACAAAAGCATTATCTAAGGTGCGGCCTCGCATAAAAGCCATGGGGGCAATTTGTATGGTACCCTTTTCAATAAAATCCTCTAAACGTTCGGCAGGTATCATATCGCGAAGCGCATCATAAAGCGGCTGCATGTAAGGGTCAAGTTTTTCGCGCATATCACCAGGTAGAAAACCTAAGTTTTCACCAGCTTCAACCGCAGGTCTTGTTAATATAATACGCTTTACTTGTTTTTCTTTTAGTGCTTTTACAGCTAAAGCAACTCCCGTATAGGTTTTACCTGTTCCCGCAGGGCCAATAGCAAAAACCATATCGTTTTTTCGCATTAGATCGACCAAGCGTTGTTGGTTTGGGGTTTGAGCTTTAATTTTTTTTCCTCCTACACCATGAATTAAAACTTCGGCTTTATCAAAGGTATCCGCAGGATGATTCTCGTCGCTTGTCAAGGCAGATTCGATAATACTTTCATCAATTTTATTGTATTTTTCATAAAGGGAAAGTAGAATTTCGAAGCGTTTATCGAACTCCTCTAAAACTTCTTCTTCACCGTAAGCCTTAACCTGGTTGCCGCGAGCCACTAATTTTAATTTTGGAAAATATTTTTTTAGCAACTCAATAGTTTCATTTTTACTGCCAAAAAAATCTCTTGGATTTATATCCATTAAATCGATGATAATTTCGTTCAAATTATAGTAGTTTAAAGGTTTTATTTTAAGTTATAGCTTAAAAGCATTGACTAACATAATTAAATTTACGAGCAAATTTTTATAAAAACAGCTTAGACCTATTCAAATATTAATAATTTTGTTAACAATTGCGAATTGATGTCTATAATAACATTAACAACAGATTTTGGTACTAAAGACTTTTCCGTAGCTGCGGTAAAAGGCGCTATATATCATCAAAATAGAAATGTTACTGTTGTAGATATTTCTCATGAAATAACGCCTTATCATTTATACGAAGCTGCCTATATTTTAAACAATGCTTGCTTTACTTTTCCTGATAATACGGTACATATCATTGGGATTGATGCAGAAAGAAACGCTACTATCGATCACCTCATTGTTAAAATTGAAAATCAACTTTTTATAGGTACCGATAATGGCATATTTAGTTTGTTGGCTAAAGAAAAAGAAGTTTCTGCCATCTTCAAAATTGAACAATTTGGTGCTGCTTATGAGCTATTTCCTACGTTAAATGTATTTACTAGTGTGGCAAGTTTTCTTACTAAAGGCGTGCATTGGTCAAAGCTAGGAACAGCTAAGCCGAGTTTTAAAAGTATCTCAGCACTAGAGCCCACGGTGTCCGAAAGTAGTAATCAAATTACAGGAAAAGTAATTTATATTGATCATTACGGAAATGTGGTTACTAATATCACTAAGGAAATTTTCAAAAGATTTGAGAAAGAACGCTCTTATGTTATTGAGGCTCGTTCCGTAAAAATTAAGGAGGTTTTCAGTAGTTATAGTGCAGCTGTAGAAGAAGAACTTCAAAAAGAAGTGACTTCAGTAGGAAAAAAAATAGCTATTTTTAATAGTGCAGGCTATCTTGAGTTAGCCATTTACAAAAGCAACCCCGAAACTACTGGGGCTGCTAATACATTATTTGGATTACAATATATGGATGTGGTAAAAGTTGTCTTTAATAGTAATTAGTCTTTAGTAGTTAGTACTTAGAAATATTAAATCAAAAAGTGAAATATTTTATACAAATCTTTTATTACTTGATTGCACGTTTAAAAAGTATACTAACACGAAATTTAACAACTGAAAAAACTAACAACTAACAACTAAAAACTAATAACCAAACTACGG
>JAHDEF010000050.1 GCA_020628975.1 Aquimarina sp.
TTGATTATTTATTTTGAATTAGGTTTCATTTGAATACAGCTAATCTTCATTGAAAATTTGCTATAGTTTCCCATAAAAATAGAGAAATGCAAAAACCAAATAAAAGACTAATAGGGCAAACTTGTATTGTTACAGGATCTAGCTCTGGTATCGGAAGTGCTATTGCTAAATCGCTAGGAAAAGAGGGGGCTAATGTTGTTATAAATTACCATAGTGATAAGGAAGGTGCCGAGGAAACAGCTCAGTGGATATGCGATAATGAAAAATGCGGACAGGCTATTATTGTAAAATGTGATGTTAGCGATGAGGCTGATGTTAAACGTTTATTTAAAACCGCTGTAGCAACTTTTGGTACTGTCGATGTACTTGTAGCTAATTCAGGAATTCAAATAGATCATCCTTTACACGAAATGCCTTTAAAGGATTGGAAGAAGGTATTAGGCATTAATCTAACTGGACAATTTCTTTGTGCT
The DNA here is from genome assembly GCA_020628975.1 of Aquimarina sp. Lineage (GTDB taxonomy): Bacteria > Bacteroidota > Bacteroidia > Flavobacteriales > Flavobacteriaceae > Aquimarina. The sequence continues at coordinate 474 of JAHDEF010000050.1, forward strand.
AAAGAAGCTATTCTTGAATTTAAACGTAGGGGTATGCGCAAGGAAGTTTCTAATTCTTTAGGGAAAATTATACATATGAGTTCTGTACATGAAATTATCCCGTGGGCGGGACATGTAAATTATGCTGTAGCTAAAGGGGGACTTAAAATGTTAATGGAAACCATTTGCCAAGAATATGGTCCAGAAAAAATACGATGTAACAGCATTGCGCCTGGAGCTATAAAAACAGATATTAATAAAGATGTTTGGGGGAATGAAGAAGGTCGAGAAAAAATGCTAAAAGTAATTCCTTATAAAAAAATTGGCGAACCCGATGATATTGGAAGCGTAGCCAGTTGGTTGGCTTCTGACGAATCGGAATACATCAATGGAACCACCATTTTTGTGGATGGGGGAATGACTTGCTATCCTGGATTTACACAAAATGGATAATGATTGTTAACGACAATGATATTGAAAATTTAATTGCGAAAGATCCAATATTGCATTGGATCTTTTCAGAATACGGTCAACCACCAAATTGGCAGCGGCCACCTAATTTTGTTTCCTTAGTACAAATTATTTTAGAACAACAAGTAAGTCAAGCTTCAGCTAAAGCGCACTTTGAAAAACTACAATCTTATGTTGGCGACATTACTCCAGAAAAACTCATTTTATTATCTAACGAAGCTTTTAAAAGCTGTTTTGTAAGCCGCCAAAAAGCTAATTATTTAAGGAACATTTCTAAAGAAGTACTTGCAGGCAACCTTGATTTCGAAACGCTAGTTTCGAAAAGTGATATTGAAGTGAAAGAAAACCTAACAGCTATTAAAGGTATAGGGAATTGGACGGCGAATATATTCTTAATGCTTTGTTTACAGCGAAAAAACATTTCTTTAGATAATGATATTGCGATCGTTAATGCTATCAATAAACTATATAAAATTTCTTTAGAAGAACTAAATCTGAAGTGGCAACCTTTAAATAGTTTAGCCAGCTATTTCTTATGGCACTACTATTTATCTATAAGAAAATAAGTTTCTAGACAGCTAAATAATCTGAAAGACTCGTATCGCGTTTAAACATCAAAGCAACATAAGAACATTGAGGAATAATTTTAAGCTCTTCTTTTTTTACTTTTTCGATCAATTTATCAAATAGTTTTTTTGCCACCCCCTGTCCTCGATATTGAGGCAAAACACCTGTATGATTTACGGTTAATACCGCCTGAGCTCTAGTGAAAGTCATTTCACCTATTTGCTTATTATTCTCTGTAGCGTATACACCTCCGCTATTTTTATTCTCAATAATTTCTAATTCCATCTTTTTTTTGCAATCTAGTTTTCTCCTTTTTATTGATAAAACACATTAACTTTTTTTAACGGTTTAGTTTTTTAATATTTAGAGTCTAAAATTTTAAAAGGTTTAAGATAAATTTATGTAAGTAACTAAATAGCTGTAATCTTTGATGCGAAGTACTCCATTCATAAAAACCTAAATCGATATACTAATGAAACTTCTACCTTTGTTAGAATGGCAATCGTAGCTTTTGACTACGAGTTATCATATTGATTCATAATAACATTTGAATTATTACGTAAAAACGTACAAAATATTTACACTTTATAAAATGACAAAACTTAAGCGTTACTTTTATACAAAGTTTGGTAAACTATTATATACAAAAAAGCCTATGTTGTTTTGAACAACATAGGCTTTTGAATTTTTTGCTAATACTTGTTATTTCAAAGTAAGTGTTATAGATTGATCTGCTAATCCATCAATTTTAGCAATTACTTTAACTGCACCAGCCGTTTTCTTTGATTGTATAATGGCTAAAGCGCGACCTTTGGCTGTCACCAAATGATTTGATTGAAAATCTTGAACGTTATCATCTTCTCCATTATCAACTCCTAGTAATTTGGCATCACCCTCAATTACAAAAGTAACTTTCTTATTTTCTGTTCTAACAAGCCTCCCTTTTTCGTCAGTCAACTGCACTACTAAATGGGAAACATCATAAGCATCGGCTTTCAACGAAGTTTTATCTGCTGTCAATGTAAACGCAGTTACTTCCGTAGTAGTTTCTAAGGTTTCGGTTATTTCTTTTCCTTCATGGATACCTTTAGCAACTAAAGTACCCGCTTCGTAAGGAATCGTCCATCGAAGAATTTTATCAGGAGTTTTAGTTAATTCTCTAAATCCTAAAGATTTTTCATTTAAGAATAGCTCTACTTTTTCAAGATTAGTCGCAATTTCTACTACGATATCTTCTCCTTTCTTATAATTCCAATGCATGTTAGAATCCCTCCAATTGTATGCATTAGCACTTTCAGGAAGTTCTTGTGCCGAAGGCCCTTTTTTGAAACCTGATTTTGCTAATGGAATCGTTCCAAAAGAAAGGTGTGGCTCATCTACCCAAATACTTTTAAAGTAATTCCAACCTTGTACTTTAAATCCAGCAAGATTCAACATATCTGACCAACCTCCTTTAACAGGCCAGTCTCCACTTTTCTCTCCTAAATATCCAATTCCCGTCCACATATACATACTGTAAACGCCAGGATTTTTAACAACATCATTCCAATCATTAATATTTCCTGAGCATTCCGTAATGGTTACTTGCTTTTCAGGAAAATGCTTTTGTGCCCACTCGATATCGGCATTTCTATAACTGAAACCTGCGATGTCAACTACATCAGCAAATCCGCTAACCATACTTACTTGTGGAATAATAAAGTTTGCCGCAGTGGTTCTTGTTGGATCTAATTCTTTAACAGCATCATTGATTTTTTTAGCCGTTTCTACCAAAATAAATTCTCCTTTTTCAGAAGCATCATAACGTGCTTTCATTTCTTTAGGTGAAAATTTCGGAGCACCACCCCAATATCCTGTATGTTCTTGTGGGTCGTTAGGATTATTCCAATACCCTGTAACATAACGGTAATGCAAATATGTCCATTCTATTTCGTTACCAATACTCCATTGCATTACCGATGGGTGATTACGATCACGTAAAACAGATCTTGTTAAATCGCTTTTCCACCATTTTTGAAAGTGCTTTACATAACCTTCGGTTACATATTCTGGTTTTCTTTCGTGGTAATTTAAACGCTTATCTTTCGCGTAATCCCACTCGTCAAAAATTTCATCTTGTACTAAGAATCCCATTTCATCACATAGGTCTAAAAATTCTTGTGAGAAAGGATTGTGAGAAGGTCGAATACCATTAACACCAGCATCTTTAAGTTTCTGCAGTCTTCTTCTCCATACTCCTTTAGGTACAGCTGCCCCAACTAATCCTCCATCGTGGTGTAAACATACCCCTTTAATTAAGGTATTTTCGCCATTTAAGAAAAACCCTTCTTTAGCCTTGAATTCTAATTTTCGAATTCCAAAAGGCGTTTCGTATTCATCTACTTTGTTTCCATCAGCAGTTACTGTTGTGATGGCTTTATATAAGTTTGGGTAGTTATAATGCCAAAGTTTAGGTTGCTCCACTACAAAATCTTGCTTAATTTCTTGCATTTCTCCAGCAGGTAAGTTTACCTCTTTCGATTGTGAGGCTACTTGAGTTCCGTTAGCATCTATAATTTTAGTTGCCAGCGTAAAGGCAGTGGCTTCCTTATTTTGATTGACCACACTTACATCTAAATCAATTGTAGCTTTTTCTTTAGAAACTTCTGGTGTTTTAATAAACGTACCCCAAATCGGAATATGTAATTTATCAAGCGTAACTAATTTTACATTACGATATATACCGCTACCAGGATACCAACGCCCATCGACATATCTTGTGCGATCAACGTGTACCGTTAAAATATTTTCCTGCCCTTTTTCTTTTAACACATCTGTTAAATCGAAATATACCGGAGAATAACCATAAGGATTTTCCCCTAGTTTTTTTCCATTCAGCCAAAATGTAGCGTTGTTATATACTCCATCAAAAAGAATAAAGGTGCTTTTTTCTGACGCATCATTTTCAGTAGTAAAATGCTTTTGGTATATACCAACACCGCCAGGTAGATATCCTGTAGCGCCATCCCACTTTTTGTCGAAAGAATGCTCTACACTCCAATCATGAGGTAAGCGAATATCTCGCCAAGAAGCATCATTCAAAGGAACATTAGCAGGCACCAAAGAATCTTTAACTTCGGTAAATTTCCAATCAAAATTAAAATCGATTTCTCGTTGTATTGTGGAATTTTCGTTGTGTTCCTTTTGCTGGCAAGAAATAAATCCAACTAAAAGAATGGAAAGAAAGAGTAACTTTTTCATTATTAAATTGAAATAGAATTGAATATTCAAACGTTTGCGCAATACTTTTTGCAGACACGAAAATATAAAAAGCCTAGGTTTTTACATCGAAAAACCTAGGCTTTTATTCTATTATATTATCAAATATGTATTCTAGACTGTAATTTTGCTTATGAACGCACTTTCTTTTCCCATTTCCAAGCGGTTTCCATGGCTTCATCTAGCGACGAAGTGGCTTTCCAACCTAGTTCATTATTTGCCAAAGTGGTGTCAGCATAAGCCGCAGTTACATCACCTTCACGTCGTGGAGCAATCTTATAATTTAGTTTTTCTCCAGAAACCTTCTCAAAAGAATTTATGACTTGCAAAACAGAACTTCCTGTTCCTGTCCCGATGTTAAACACCTCGTAATTTTCTTTATTTTTATTATTAATCAGTCGCTCTAGAGCAACTACGTGAGCCTTTGCCAAATCAACTACGTGAATGTAATCGCGCACACAAGTGCCATCTTCTGTTGGGTAATCGTCACCAAAAACAGCTAATTGATCACGTAATCCTACACCTGCTTGTGTAATAAAAGGTACTAAATTTTGAGGAACACCTAAAGGTAATTCTCCTATTTCAGCACTTTCGTGCGCACCAATGGGGTTAAAATAACGTAAAGCGATTGCTTTTAGTTGCGGCACTACTTTACAGGTATCACGAATAATTTCTTCTCCTATTTGTTTGGTATTTCCGTAAGGAGATTCTGCTGGCTTAACAGGAGCACTTTCTGTGATAGGTAATTCATCTGCTTGACCGTATACTGTACATGATGAACTGAATATAAAACTAGCGTCGTCTTTCATTTGCAATTCTTGTAACAAATACACTAGCGTACCAATATTATTTTCGTAATAGGTCAAAGGAATTTGAACGCTTTCACCTACTGCTTTTGAAGCCGCAAAGTGAATTACTCCTTTGATATCTTGATGTCTTTGAAAGAAATCAACCACCTTAGGTTTATCTCTTAAATCGATTTTTTCAAATAGGGGTGTTTTGCCGGTAATTTTTGTAATGCCTTCTAAAACTTCCTCCGAAGAATTAGAACAATTATCTATAATTACTACCTCATAGCCTTCATTTTGAAGTTCTACCACCGTATGTGATCCAATAAAACCTAGTCCTCCAGTTACTAATACCTTCATTTTCTAAATAGTTATAGCAATCTTGAAACGACTGCTTAGATGTTGTTGTTAGCAAACAAATTTATAAATTAATTGGTGTTTATAGGTAGTGTTTCTCTTTAAAATAGTACTATCAAAATGGTCATTCTTTGTGGCATCAGGAAAATGTTGTGTTTCTAAACATAGTCCTGCATAAGGACCGTAAGTTTTTCCTGCTTTACCTTTTAAATTTTCTACATAAGCCGCTGTATACAATTGCACACCTGGCTGTGTGGTTTCAATTTCTAAACTTTTTTGACCATATGAAGCGCTTGCTGCAAATGCTAAGGTGTCTTTAGGTTTGTTGATCACATAATTATGATCGTACCCCATGGGTAATTCTCCTGCAAATGTATTTAGCTGATTAGCTATATTTCGTTTTTCTCGAAAATCTAATACACCTCCTTTGGTACTTAAAATTTCGCCTGTCGGAACACTCGTAATATCATTTTTTGTATAGAAGTTTGCATTGATTTGCACTTCATGCGATTTGATATCTGGAACTGCAAAACCCGAAAGGTTAAAATAATCATGCCTAGTTAAATTAACAACGGTGTCTTTGTCAGATTCAGCTTCGTAACCTATTAGCAAACGATTATCGTCGGTAAGCTCGAAAGTATTAGTTACTTTTAAATTCCCTGGATACCCTTCTTCACCATCTTTACTGGTGTAGGTTAACCTCAACACATTATTTTCAATAATTCCATCCCAGTTCTTTTTATTGAAACCTTGGAAACCACCGTGAAGCTGTTTTGGGGATTCATTTTCTGAAAGTTTCACTTCTTCCCCGTTAATAATTACAGATGCATTTGATAGTCGATTTGCGTTTCGACCCACAACACCGCCCAAGTAATAAGTATCGCTTATGTATTCTTCCAAGGAATCGTATCCTAATACAATATCAGTTCCGTCAGGGTATATCAATTTTTGAATGTGTAAACCAAAACTCAACAAGTGAATTTCAAAACCGTTGGAATTGGTTAACACATACTTTTTAACTGTCGCTCCATCAGGCAACTGTCCAAAATCTTCTGAAGTGATCATGAAATCAAAATTTTTCTAAAAATACTCTTTTTAACGGTAGAAGTTAGCGCAAAAAAAATCCAGGCAGTCACCTGCCTGGAATAACAACTAATCAAAAAACTAAACTCTATAATGTGCTTGCTTGCTCAAGGCAAACACAAAGCTTAATTAATGCCCCTAAAGGCACCCCAAAAATAGAAAATACAATGGTTTGTTCGAGCGTTTTTTTTAGGATTCGTGCATTATTTACGACTCCTTAAATTTTTCACCGAATTATAAGTGATATGACAAAAAAACACATAAATGAAACACGAATACGTAATAGTTAGCGGTAATATACATATAATGCGATCCTTTCAATACGCCCTATTACTTGTTAAATATATATAAATCAAACACATAAAATAATTACAAGTATAAAACAAACGAATATACCCCCTATAATTTCAGCTATTTCTTCGTTTACAATTATTATATTTGTCGCCTAATATTTCGATAACACTTTCGACTATGACAGCGACCAAAAGCGACCAATACAGTAGTTTTGTTGCCAACTTTAAGCCTACTTTAAAAATAAACTCTCCTGGTAGAATAAATTTAATAGGAGAACATACCGACTATAATAACGGATTTGTATTACCTACTGCTATTGATAAACATATTGTTTTTCAATTTGAAAAAACAGCAGGTGAAATTTGCAATGTGTATAGTGCTACTTTTGACACTATGCTTTCCTTCAACATTAATGAAGTGAAACCAAGTGAAAAGGAATGGGAAAATTATGTGCTTGGAGTAATTAACCAAATTCAAGAAAGAGGAAAAACAGTTGGGGCTTTCAATTGTATTATCGATAGTTATCTACCTATGGGTTCTGGTATTAGCTCTTCAGCTGCTTTAGAATGCGGTTTGGCTTTTGGCTTGAACGAATTATTTAACTTAGGTTTAGACAAATTAGAGATTGTAAAAATCGGGCAAAAAGCGGAACATACTTATGTTGGTACGCAATGTGGAATTATGGATCAATATGCATCTGTAATGAGTAAAGATGGACATGTAATTCAATTAGATTGCCAGTCTGTCGAGCACCAGTATATCCCTGCTGATTTCGGAGATTACAAAGTGCTATTAATGAACACTAATGTTTCGCATAATTTAGCAGATAGCGCTTACAATACGCGTGTTGCTGAATGCGGATCGGTAGTAAAAACTATTGCTGCTGATCATTCAAATGTGAAGTCCTTAAGAGATGTTAATCTTGATCTTTTAACCGAATACAAAGATCAATTAGAAGCTATTGCATATCAGCGCGCTAGTTATGTAATTGAAGAAAATATTCGAGTAGAAAAAGCTGTGGCTGCGTTAAAATCAAATGATTTAAAAATTTTTGGTGAACTGATGTATGGCTCGCACGACGGACTTCAAAACAAATACGAAGTGAGCTGCGAAGAATTAGATTTTTTAGTGGCATTCTCAAAAGACTACGACAGCATACTAGGATCACGTATGATGGGTGGTGGTTTTGGTGGCTGTACTATCAACTTAATTCACCAAGATGCTATCGATGAATTTGTAGAAGCTGCCTCAAAAGCCTACAAAGAAAAATTTAATATTGATTTAACTTCATTCTTTGCTAGACCTAGTGAAGGAACAGCAATTGTAACTAATTAAAAACATACGGCATGAGTAACGTAGATTTTAACGAAAATCCACATAGAAGATATAACATTCTTACTGGCGAATGGGTGCTAGTTTCTCCACATAGAACTAAGCGACCATGGCAAGGTAAAAATGAAGAGCCTGCTGCACTTTCAACAACTACATACGACCCAAATTGTTATTTGTGTCCTGGTAATGAACGTGCTGGTGGTGCTGTTAACGAAGACTATACTGAAGCTTGGGCATTTACTAATGATTTTGCTGCATTACTTCAAGGAATTCCTAGCGATACTTACGAAAAAGGATTATTAAAGGCAGAAACTGAAACAGGTATTTGTCGTGTTATATGTTTTTCACCTAACCACTCTTTAACGCTTCCTTTAATGGAACAAGAAGATATTGTTAAGGTAATTAATTTATGGCAGAAAGAATTTAACGAGTTAGGGGCAAAAGAAGACATTAATTACGTTCAAATTTTTGAGAATAAAGGCTCTATAATGGGGTGTAGTAATCCACATCCACATGGACAAATTTGGTCTCAACGTTCTATTCCTGAAGAAATTAAGAAAAAAAGCGCTCAGTTTTTAGACTATTGGAATACGAATCAGAAATCATTACTTGAAGCTTATTTAGCGCAAGAGTTGGAAGAAAAGGAACGAATTTTAGTAGAAAACGAGCATTTTGTTGCTTTAGTTCCTTATTGGGCGGTTTGGCCGTATGAAACGATGATTATTCCTCGTAAAAAGCACGCTAATATTTCTACTTTTTCTAATGAAGAAAAAGAAGCTTATGCTGCAATTTTAAAAGCTTTAACTATTAAAATGGATAATGTTTTTAAAACATCATTCCCATATTCTGCGGGTATTCACCAAGCACCAACAGACGGAGAAGCACACCCAGAATGGCATATGCACATGAGTTTTTACCCACCATTACTACGCTCGGCTACGGTTAAGAAATTTATGGTAGGTTACGAGATGTTTGCTAACCCACAACGTGATATTACCGCTGAACAAGCTGCGGAAAATATTCGTAAACAAAGCGACGTGCATTATAGCGCTGAATTATAATTCCGTTTTTTCAAGAATATAATCTAAGGCATCTCGATAGGGATGCCTTTTTTTATTAAAGATGTTTTCAAATTAACTTCATTTTAACGTCAAGTTATTAAAGAACTCGATTGTTGGAACGACTAAAATATCTATAACTTTAAAATCAAACATTATGTCATTGACTCAACAATTACTAGATGCTAATAATGCTAATAGAGAAAAAATACCGAATGAAGCATTAGCCGTAATGGACAAGGCGACAGAACAGTTATTAAAACAAAGTCTTTCTGAAAATGCGATAGCAACTGGAGATAATATTCCAACAGGTGAATTAATCAACACACAGGGGGAAAAAGTAAATATATCTTCTCTAGTGGGTAAAAAACCTCTTGTGATTTCTTTTTATCGTGGTGGATGGTGCCCATATTGCAATATTGAATTAAAAGCTTTGCAAAACGCCCTACCCAATTTTAAAGACTTAGGTGCAGAATTGATTGCAATTACTCCCGAAACTCCAGATAATTCATTAACAAC
>JAHDEF010000051.1 GCA_020628975.1 Aquimarina sp.
CCCCTCACCGCCATCTACAGGTACGGGAATTCCCCAATCTAAATCTCTAGTTACTGCTCGTGGCTTTAACCCGTCATCGATCCATGATTTGCATTGACCATATACATTGGTTTTCCAATCTTTTTTATGCCCTTCTAAAATCCATTCTTTTAAAAAATCTTCATACTGATCTAAAGGTAAAAACCAATGTTTTGTGCTTTTTGTAATCGGCTCAGCTCCTGAAAGCGTTGATTTTGGATTAATAAGATCTGTTGCATTTAACGAGCTACCACATTTTTCGCACTGATCGCCGTAAGCTTCTTCATTATTACATTTTGGGCAAGTACCCGTTACAAATCGATCCGCTAAAAACTGTTTGGCTTCAGGATCATACAACTGCTCCGTTACTTCTTCAATAAACTGCCCATTTTCATGCATTTTTTTAAAGAATTCACTAGCAGTTTCATGGTGAATTGACTTTGAGGTTCGTGAATAATTATCGAATGAAATACCAAATTCTTCAAAAGAATCTTTGATAATCTTATGGTACTTATCGATGATTACTTGCGGTGATACTCCTTCTTTTTTTGCCCGCATAGGAATAGCAACTCCGTGCTCATCACTACCTCCAATTAATACTACATCTTTACCCAATCCGCGTAAATAGCGTGCATAAATATCAGCTGGCACATACACTCCTGCCATATGCCCTATATGTATTGGACCATTAGTATAAGGCAAAGCCGTGGTAATCGTATATCTTTTCGGTGTGTTCATTTCCTGTTTTTTTGCCCAAATTGTGGGTAGTATCTTACGAGGCTAGCCTCGGTATTTCAAATAGTATTGTTGGGGTTAAATATCTCGTTGAACTTGTCCTGAAACAAATAACCAAGGTGCAAAATTAAGAATTAAAACTTCTAGTGCTGGAGATACCACTATAATTTCTATCGAAATTCGTGGTATGACAGTTAATTGAATATTTTATCTCTTAAAACAGACTTCGGCTCCGCTCAGACTTCGTTCATTCCTAGCCCCGAGCACTTAAACTAAGCTTAATATAAACAATAGCCGAAGGGCTGCAGAAAAAAAAGTCTAATATCTAAATTCTATGTTCTCAAATCTAAGAAAGATCATTTCCTCCCAAAATCTGCTGGAATTTCACCCCAAGCTTTAGTTTCCCACTTAACTACAGTAGTATTGTAGGTATTATTTTTTAACCACTGCTCGGCACGGTGCACCAATTCAAATACTTTTTCGTTTTTTGAATTTATACTAAGCTTAGTTTTACATTTCTTTTGACGCACCCAACTCATTGCAATTTTAGAGTCTGTATATAGTAGACGATCGCTATTTTGTTTTTTCAGAAAAGCCAAACCATGCACTAGCGCCAGAAATTCACCTATATTATTAGTTCCTTGCTGAAAAGGCCCTTGGTGAAATAATTGTTTACCTGTTTGAGTATCTACACCACGGTATTCCATAATACCAGGATTCCCACTGCTGGCTGCATCAACAGCTATAGAATATAGATTGGGTTCGCCGATGCGATCTAATTCTTGTTTAGACAATTTAGGCTTACTTACTCTCTTCCCTATATAATCTGCATACACTCCATCAAAAGCTTTTTGAGCCTCTTCCAACGTTAAAAAAGATTTGTATTGCGCTTGTGGATAGTTGAAGATGGCTTCTTTACAAGCATTCCAATTCCTGAAAATCCCTTCTTTATGCCCTTGCCAGACAACGTAGTATTTTTGTTTTTTTGCCAAAAAAAGAGTTTTTAGTTTATGGTTCTTAGTTTATAGTATTTTGAGTTAGTGACTATGCTATTAACAAGTAACCAAGAACTATGAGCCATATAAAATTTCTTCAATCACTTTTGGAAAATGCTCATATTCTAAGGTGTGAATACGAGCTGCAATTTCATTGGGGCTATTAACATCTGACACATTAGTTTCTGCTTGAAAAATGATAGCGCCTTCATCATAATTTTCGTTTACATAATGAATCGTTATTCCTGAAACGGTTTCTTTATTATTAAAAACAGCCTGGTGCACATGTTTACCATACATGCCTTTCCCCCCATATTTTGGCAAAAGTGCCGGGTGTACGTTAATTATTTTATTGGGACATGCCTGAATTAAATTCTCAGGAAACTTCCATAAAAATCCTGCTAAAACGATTAAATCAGGAGCAGCATCCTTAACAATATGTAAAACATCATTACTTTCATAAAAAGAAGCCCTATCGAAATGTAAGGCCGTAACATCTAAAGCTGTAGCTTTCTGCAACACTTTTGCGCTAAGTTTATTACTAAAGACATGAGTTACTTCTGCTTTTTGATTTTTCTGAAAATAATTGATGATATTTTCAGCATTAGTACCTGAACCAGAAGCAAATATGATGATCTTTTTCATTATCATTTGTTTATAAAGCTAAAGAATTCCAAAATTAAACTTTTAAAGCTAGGTTAAAACTAGAAAATAATAATATTTGAAAGCACTGGTATAGCTTGCTTATTTTTAATAATTTAGAAGATATAAATCGTCGTAAAAAAAGTATTACCCTTAGCTAAAGACACATTTTCTTAGATAAGTGTTGTTTTATAATAAAGTTTGCTATTTTTGCGACCTAAACATAAAAATAAATACATTATGTCAGACATTGCATCAAGAGTAAAAGCAATTATCGTTGACAAATTAGGAGTTGACGAAAATGAAGTAGTTGCAGACGCTAGTTTTACAAACGACCTTGGGGCTGATTCATTAGACACTGTTGAATTAATCATGGAATTTGAAAAAGAATTTGATATTCAAATCCCAGACGATCAAGCAGAAAACATTGCGACTGTAGGTCAAGCAATTTCTTATATCGAAAACGCAAAGTAATTAATACTTACTCATAGTATGGAGTTGAAGAGAGTTGTTGTAACAGGATTAGGGGCATTAACGCCAATTGGTAACAATATTAATGAATATTGGGACGGATTAGTAAATGGAAAAAGTGGTGCTGGACGCATTACGCATTTCGACCCTGAGAAATTCAAAACTCGATTCGCTTGTGAGGTGAAAAACTTCAATGTGCAAGATTTTTTGCATAGAAAAGAAGCACGTAAACTCGACAAGTTTTCACAATACGCTATGGTTGCTTCAGATGAAGCAATTCAAGATGCCAAGCTAAATCCAGAAACCATCGATAAAAAAAGAGTCGGGGTTATTTGGGGAGCTGGAATCGGTGGTATTGAAACATTCCATAATGAGGTTAGAGATTTTACAAAAGGGGATGGAACACCTCGTTTCAACCCCTTTTTTATCCCAAAAATGATTGCAGATATAGCTCCGGGTCATATTTCTATTAAAAATGGATTTATGGGACCAAGTTATACTACAGTATCTGCTTGCGCATCTTCTGCAAATGCTATTATAGATGCGCTAAATTATATTCGTTTAGGTCATTGCGACGTTATTGTTACCGGAGGTAGCGAAGCCGCAGTTACTGAATCAGGTATAGGAGGATTTAACGCCTTGCAAGCCTTATCAACGAATAATGAAAATCCTGAACAAGCCTCTAGACCATTCGATGCTAATCGTGATGGTTTTGTTTTAGGCGAAGGTGCTGGAGCATTAATTTTAGAAGAATATGAGCATGCAATTGCTCGTGGAGCTAAAATTTATGCCGAAGTAATAGGAGGAGGTCTTTCTTCTGATGCTTATCACATGACCGCTCCTCACCCAGAAGGCACAGGCGTTATCGCTGTAATGGAAAATTGCTTAAATAACGCTGGTATTAAACCTGAAGATGTTGATATTATTAACACCCATGGTACTTCTACCCCATTAGGAGATGTAGCTGAATTAAAAGCCATTTCTCATGTTTTTGGCGAACATGCTAAAAATTTAAATATTAATTCTACCAAATCAATGACAGGGCACTTACTAGGTGCAGCAGGTGCTATTGAAGCTGTAGCTTCAATTTTATCACTTGAGCATGGCATTGTTCCTCCTACTATAAATCATAGTACGGTAGATGAAAATATCAATCCTGAATTGAATTTAACGCTAAATAAAGCCCAAAAGCGAGATGCCAAAATAGCTATGAGTAATACTTTTGGCTTTGGCGGTCACAATGCTTGTGTGGTTTTAAAGAAATTTGAAGCGTAACGATCCTTATGGATTTCCTAAAAAATATATTCAATTCTCTTCCTACTAAAAGACAGGAAGGGGATTTTTTTTTATTTATACAAAGTGTTTTAGGCTTTAAACCTAAAAATATTACTTATTACGAAACGGCTTTTACACATCGATCTATTGATAAAAAAGACGCATTAGGTAATCCATTACACTATGAACGTCTTGAATTTTTAGGCGACTCTATGTTAGGCGCAGTTATAGCCGCTTATCTTTTTAGCGAAGTTCCTTCAGGAAACGAAGGCTACCTTACTAAAATGCGATCAAAAGTAGTTAGCAGAAAACATTTGAATGAATTAGGGAAGGATCTTAAACTAGTCAAACAACTTCGTAGCAAAATTCCGCAAGAACAGTTTGGAGTCAATATTCACGGAAATCTATTCGAAGCTTTGGTAGGAGCCATTTACTTAGATCGAGGTTATGACTACTGCGAAAAATTTCTTTTCGATACTGTTATTCATCCTTATGTAGATATTGAAAACTTAGAAAGCACCGTAATCAGTTATAAAAGTTTACTTATAGAATGGTTTCAAAAAAAGAAATATGCTTTTAAGTATGAAGTTTATGAAGATACAGGAATTGAAGAATACCGTCATTTTGCTGTAAAATTATGGGTGAAGGGTAAAGTAGTCGCAAAAGCGAGAGCCACTTCTAAGAAAAAGGCAGAAGAAAAGGCTTCAAAACGCGCATTTTTTGCATTTCAACAAAAAATAGAGCCTTAAATTTTCGAAAACGTTATTTCCGCTTTAGCTTTTCTTTAAGAATAATTTTACTCCTCATTTTATTTGTATCTTTCGATCGTTTTCAAAAGTAGGCTTTGTCTAAATTAGTACTTGACGATTTTGAATTAGACCCTATATATTTATTGGGTATATACAGCCATATGGAAAGCTACAGACTAGCCTACCATTTAAATCGAGTGCTACATATACAATTAAAGCGAGCTGAAAGCGACGTTAATTTTTATGATAGGGATGGAGCGGTAACTAACTATCCTTTTTTTATGTTTTATAACGAAAAAGAAGATATTACCTACACGCTTTTCGAAAACAAAACAGTTTTAGAAAAACAAAAAAGTAATGGTAATGTTCCTGATTTATTTGCAGAATTTGTTTCTGTTACCGAACAAGAACGTTACTTAATACCTGAAGAATCTCAAGTGGATTTCTTCTTGAAAATTGAAACCGAACTATTAGAATTAGAAGATTTTGATCATTTAATTCCTATAGTAAAAGAAATACCCCAAATAATCACGGTAAGATACCTTGATTATGAAGGATTAAGAAGTAAGAATAATCTAATTTTTTGATACCGATGTCAATTAAAAGCGGACGTAAAAAAACCAAAATCGTTGCAACCCTAGGACCTGCAACTGATAGCCCCGAAGTAATCAACAATTTAGTTGTAGCTGGGGTAAATGTATTTCGAATTAACTTTTCGCATGCGGATTATGATGATGTTCGTCGTCGTGTTCAATATGTACGAGAGGCCAACGAAAAAAATGGATTCCATGCAGCAATCTTAGCCGATCTTCAAGGACCCAAACTTCGTGTAGGTGTTATGGAAGAAGGTACTGTAGTAAATGTTGGTGATGAAGTTACTTTCAAAACAGGGGAACCTTTTGTTGGAAATGCTACAAAAGCCTACATGAATTACACGCAATTTCCTAAAGATGTAAAAGCGGGAGAACGCGTTTTGGTTGATGATGGAAAAGTACACTTTGAAGTAGTTTCTACCAATGGTAAAGACCAAGTGGTAGCCAAAGTTACTCAGGGTGGACCTTTCAAATCGAAAAAAGGTGTCAATTTACCAAACACCAATATTTCACTTCCTGCATTAACAGAAAAAGACATCAACGATGCTATTTTTGCTTGCGAAATGGATGTGGACTGGATTGCACTTTCATTTGTGCGCCACGCCAAAGATGTTTCTGATTTACGTGAGTTAATCAGCAAGCATAGTGATTTCCCTATTCCGATTATTTCAAAAATAGAGAAACCTGAAGGGGTAGCTAATATCGATGAGATTGTTGAAGTTTCAGGAGGAATTATGGTAGCTCGTGGTGATTTAGGAGTTGAAATTCCTGCTGAAGAAGTGCCTTTAGTGCAAAAAGAATTGGTTCGTAAAGCTAAGTTAGCGCGTAAACCTGTCATTATTGCTACGCAAATGATGGAAACGATGATTGATAGCTTAACTCCTACTCGTGCTGAAGTAAATGATGTTGGAAACTCTGTAATGGATGGTGCTGATGCAGTGATGCTTTCTGGTGAAACTTCGGTTGGTAAATACCCTGTTGAAGTAATCCAAACTATGCGTAGAATTATTCGCAGTGTTGAAAACTCTCCATTAATCAATGTGCCAAAAATAGCTCCTAGTAGCATTGGTGATCGTTATATTACAAAAGCTATTTGTTACCATGCTGCTAACGCCGCTAATGATATTGAAGCAGATGCTATTTCTTCTATAACAAATACGGGTTATACTGCATATCAAATTTCTGCATGTAGACCTAAATCACATATTTTAGTTTACTGTAGCGATAAGCGTATTTTAGCGCAATTAAACTTATTATGGGGTGTTAAAGCGTTCTATTACGATCAAGCTGATAATGTTGATCAAATGTTTAATGAAGTAAATGCACAAGCCATCGAAAGAGGTTATGTAGAGCCTGGAGATCGTGTTATCAACTTAATTTCTACTCCTGTAGATGAGAAAGGAAATGTAAATACTATGAAAATTACGCAGTTGTAATACAACTTTGTAAATTCGTATTCCTATAGAATCCTCTTTTGGTCATTAGACTGAAAGAGGATTTTTTATTGTAAAATTAGTAGCGAGGAACGATTTATATTGCCCTTTTAAATTTCGTCTTCTTTCAGAAAAGCTAATAGTTTTGTATTAAGCTTTAGAGGAGCTTCTATATAACTCATATGCCCTCCATTCAACACAACCAAATCAGTATTTGTTTGTTGCGCTTCTTCTTCTACTAATTTCAAGGGGAGTACTGGGTCATTTTCTCCTATAACTATAAGCTTTTTCCCTGTAAACGCTTTTAATACCAAAGACCTATCTGGGCGGATTTTCATGCCCTCTAATGCTGCTACAATTCCTTCTGAAGAAATTTGGGCTAAATTAGTAATCAATTCTTCTATTTGCAGCTTTAAATTTTCACGATGATCTACTGCGAACAAATTAATGATTCCCATTCTTAAAAAGTTATGCTTTTGTTGAGTTACGATTTTTATAGCACGATCTCTATGTTGCTTTTTCTCTAAAGAATCACTTCTACTTGTCGAATTTAATAGAACGAGCTTAGAAACATATTTCGGATAATTTTCTGAAAAAGCCAAAGCCACATAACCCCCCATAGAATGTCCAATAAAAGTGCATTTTTGAATATTATGCTCCTCTAAAATGTGTTTTACCATTTCTGCTTGAGCCTCCATAGTATGAACCGCTGCTAAATTTTCTGTTTCACCATGCCCCAACAAATCAATATACACATTGGTGAATTGTGATTTAAAAATCGACTTCTGATGTTTCCAAATGGTTTTGTTTTCCATGAAACCATGTAACCAAACCACAACTGGCAAACCTCCCCCTTCTATTTCATAACTGATGGTTTTCTGTTTGTAAAGAATTTTAAATTTAGGCATGCATCAAGGTTTCTATTTCATCAATTTCTATAGGAATGGAAGCCATTAAATTTATAGGAGTTCCATTTTCTTGTATCACCAAATTATCTTCTAACCTAAATCCCATTTTTTCTTCGGGAATATAGATACCTGGTTCTACGGTCAACACCATATTGGCTTGCATAGGCAATTCTTGAAAACCATAATCATGCGTGTCTAAGCCCAAAAAGTGTGACGTTCCATGCATGAAATATTTACGGTAGGCAGGCTGCTCTTTGGTTTCGTTTTGTATATCAGCTTTATCAAGCAAGTTAAGCTCCTGCAATTTTTGAGTCATAAAAACGCCTATTTCTTTATTGTAATGCGCCCATTCTAAACCTGGCGTTAAAAGCGACGTGGCATAATTTTTCACCTCAAGTAAGGCCTTATATACTTCTTTTTGTCTTTTGGAAAAAACACCTGATACTGGGACTACACGGGTCATATCGCTTGAATATTTTGCATAGGCTGCAGCTACATCCATCAAAATAACTTCACCGGCTTTGCATTGCTTTTTATTTTGAATGTAATGCAACACGTTGGCGTTATTTCCACTGGCTATAATTGGGGTATAGGCAAATCCATCGGCTTTATTTTTTAAGAAATGGTAAGCAAAGGCTGCTTCAATTTCATATTCCCAAGTATGAGGTTTTATTATTTTTAATGCTTCGCGGAATCCGATTTCGGTAATGTCACAGGCTTTTTTTATCGT
The DNA here is from genome assembly GCA_020628975.1 of Aquimarina sp. Lineage (GTDB taxonomy): Bacteria > Bacteroidota > Bacteroidia > Flavobacteriales > Flavobacteriaceae > Aquimarina. The sequence continues at coordinate 8,550 of JAHDEF010000051.1, forward strand.
GCCAATTTCTTCTTGACTTTTTATGGCTCGTAGCTGATGTAAAATTGGTGCGCTAGACCCTACTTGATGAGCGGGAAATTTTGCTTTACACCATTCGATAAAACGATCTTCTCGTGTTTGCACTTCTGCAACGACACGCCCGTGAATATTTGTATTAAAATAAATAGTTTCTGCCTCTTTCATCAATCTAAAAAAAACGGCTTCAAATGTCGATAACCATTCTATATGCTCGATACCTGAACGCTCGGAAGCCATGGCTTTACTGAGCTTTTCACCTTCCCAAACCGCAATATGCTTATCTGTTTTTTTTACGAATAAAATCTCTCGGTCTGACTTGTTACGTGCATCTGGAAACAATAACAAAATAGATGCTTCTTGATCAATGCCACTTAAATAATAAATATCGCGATGCTGTTGAAAAGGCAAGGTACTATCGGCACTTACGGGATAAATATCGTTACTATTGAACACCGCAATACTTAAAGGTTTAAGATGTTTACAAAATTTGGTTCTATTTTTTGTAAATACGTTACTGGATAATGGTGTATATCTCAAAAGTCAAAATTTTTAAGATGAAAGTAGGGTATTACTGACTTTCACTCGTTTTATATATGAAATTACTTAAAACAAAAATGAAATGAAAACTTTATTTACCACCTTAAGAAAACGCATGCATCGATTCGTAAAACTTGTAATTGATTTAGACCTTCCTTCGGGTTGTGGGTATGCGATGCGCCATTAATTTTGCAAACTTTTAATGCCATACTATTTCTTCAAACTAATGTTAAATAACGAAACCACAGCAATCTCAAAATTGTTGTGGTCTTATTTTATTCTCTAGATATGAAACACTCGCAACAGCAGAGTTAACTATAGATTATTTTTCACCATAGTGAGAATGTGCACTTAGCACGTATACAATTACTATTTCATTGTCAACAGAATAGATCAACCTATGTTTTTTGTTTATTCTTCGAGAGTATAATCCTTTTAAATTATGCTTCAACATTTCAGGCTGACCAGTCCCTTTTGTTGGATGCTCCATTAATTCGTTAAGTAGCTTCTGAAGTTTCTTTAAAATAATTTTATCACCTGCTTTTTTATGCCTTTCAATATCTTGTAAAGCAATTTCAGAAAACTCCAATTTATAATTCATAAACCTAACAAGTCTGTAATTTCTTTAGATGAAGAAACTTGTTTTGTTTGGCCATGTTTAACCTCTAAAACACTTTCTTTAATACGATTAATCATTTCTGCATTAAAATATAAATCATCTTCTGTTACAGGAGTTAAAGCATAGGATTTATCTTTTCCTCTCTGAACAATTATATGTTCTCCTTTATCTACTTTTTCAAAATATTTTTTTTGATTCTGCCTAAATTCTCTACTACTAATAACCAACATAATATTAAATTTATGTACCAATATGGCACAAATATACTAATAATTACTCGGTCTGCATTTAGGTAATATTCCCCACGCTCCCGCTAGTCTGCGACTAGTGGCTACTCAATAAATATAGTCATACCATAAAACCAATATCGTCAATTTCTAAAACAGTATGA
>JAHDEF010000052.1:0-4146 GCA_020628975.1 Aquimarina sp.
AAATATACGGATGAAGGTTTTACGTTTTATACAAACTATACTTCCGAAAAAGGAAAAGCTATCATAGCTTACCCCAAAGTATGTTTATCTTTTTTTTGGCCTAGTTTGGAGCGTCAAATAATTATTAAAGGCAAAGCACAAAAAGAAAGTGAAGCCTTAAGTACTGCTTATTTTCATTCAAGACCTAAAGGAAGCCAATTAGGAGCCTGGGCATCTGATCAAAGTAGTATTATAGCGGACAGAAGCGTACTAGAAGAAAATCTAAAAAGTTTAGAAGAAAAATACAAAGATCAAACGATACCTAAACCACCGCATTGGGGTGGATTTTTAGTAATTCCAGAAAGTATTGAATTTTGGCAAGGTCGTCCTAATAGGCTTCACGATCGAATTTTATATACCAAAACTGGCGAGGATTGGAAAACAGATAGATTGAGTCCTTAATTTCATAACCTATGAAAACTATTTATTTTGTTCGACACGCAAAATCCGCATGGGATTTGCCCGTTAGCGATAAAGAGCGAGGACTCAATGAACGTGGTTACAAAGATGCTAAACGCATTGCGGAAGCGTTAAAACAGCAAGAGCTATCGATCGATAAAGTATTTTGTAGTACTGCCAAACGTGCTGAAATCACTTGTTCAATAATTACATTTGAACTAGGTACTAAACCTTCGAACATTATTTACACCGATCAACTGTACGACTTCGATGGTCGTAATATTTTACAGTTAATAAAAAACTTACCTGCTGACTTACAAACGGTCATGTTTTTTGGTCACAACCCAGCATTTACTAGTTTAGTAAATGCATTAGGAGATCAATTTACAGATAACTTACCCACTTGTGGAGTGGTAGGTATTTCATTTGAAATAAATTCATGGTCAAGCTTTGCTCAAGGCAAAACCATTCTTAAATTAGTTCCCAAAGATTTTAAATAGCGCCTTAGCATTATGCCTAAAAATCCGTATCAATATATCAATCGCGATTTAAGCTGGTTACAGTTTAACGCACGAGTACTACAAGAAGCCGAAGATGAATCGGTACCCTTACTAGAGCGTTTGCGCTTCATTGGTATATTTTCCAATAACTCAGATGAATTTTTTAGAGTGCGTTACGCAGCCGTACAACGAATTGTAATTGCTGGTAAAACAGGTAAAAGGGCGTTGTATGGTAAAGAGGCAAGGTTGCTTCTCGAAGAAATCACAAATATTGTTATCGATCAACAAGCGCAAAGTCAGCGTATCATTCGTCATATACAAGAAGAGCTCGAAAAACACGGTATTCACATCATAAAAGAGCATCAAGTAAAACAAAGTCAACATGATTATTTAAAAATCTTTTTTAAAGAGAAAGTACGACCGTTACTGTTGACTTATATGTTGGATGAGTTTGATAAATTTCCGCACTTAAAGGATAAGGCGGCTTATTTAGCAGTAAAATTGACCTTAGACGAAAACACCTTAGATATAGAAAGCGGTGAAGTCAATAATAAAGTCTTTGCTTTAATTGAAATTCCTACCACGATCAACCGTTTTGTGGTATTACCTAAAGAAGCAGATGGTAGTCAGTCCGTAATTCTTATCGACGATTTGATTCGTTACTGTATGGCAGAAATATTCAACATATTTGAATATATCGATTGCACGGCTCATATGGTAAAAATCACTAGAGATGCAGAACTAGATATTGATAACGATTTTAAGAAAAGTTTTATTGAGAAAATATCGAGCAGTGTGCATTTAAGACGTGACGGAAACCCGGTTCGATTTGTTTACGATAAAAATATTGATGAAGAAACCCTTCAGTTTCTATTACACAAGCTAGAAATTGATGAAACGGATAGTATCATTCCTGGAGGGCGATATCATAACCGAAGGGACTACATGAATTTTCCAACATTAGGGCATGAAGAACTTACGTATCCACCTATGAAACCCCTTCCTGTAAAAGGTTTAGAAACATCAGGAAGTATTTTTAAATCTATAGCTAAAAAAGACTATTTAATTTACACCCCTTACCAAAGCTTTTCTTATGTAATTAATTTTTTAAGGGAAGCGGCTATCGACCCTAAAGTACGTTCAATAAAAATAACTATTTATCGACTTTCAAGTATTTCACAAGTTGCCAATGCCTTAATTAATGCAGCTAAGAACGGTAAAAAAGTGACGGTTCAAATAGAATTGAGAGCCCGTTTTGATGAGGAAAACAACATCAAATATGCGGAAATAATGCAAGAAGAAGGGGTCAAGCTTATTTTTGGAGTTCCTGGTTTAAAAGTACATTCGAAAACTTGTGTTGTAGAACGTATTGAAAATGGAAAAAACGTACGCTACGGATTTATAAGTACAGGGAACTTCAACGAGGCAACTGCCAAAGTGTATACCGATTACACACTTTTTACCAGTAATACTGCCATTCTTAAAGATTTGAACAAAGTATTCAATTTCTTCGAAATTAACTATAAAGTTAATAGCTATAAACATCTTATTGTTTCTCCGCATTATACCAGAAAAACCTTTTCTAAATTGATTGCAAAAGAAGTTGCAAATAAATTAGCAGGAGGGGAAGCCTATATCCGCATTAAACTGAATAGTCTTACTGACTATGACATGATCGATAAATTATATGAAGCAAGCAATGCAGGAGTAAAAATAGATCTCATAGTTCGAGGTATGTGTTGTTTAATTCCAGGAATTAAAGGCATGAGTGAAAACATAAAAGTAATTAGCGTGGTCGATAAGTTTTTAGAACACCCACGATTGTTTATTTTCTGTAATAATGGAGATCCTAAAATATTTATTTCTTCAGCCGATTGGATGACAAGAAATTTAGATCGCAGGGTAGAAGTGGGTTGTCCCATATTCGACGAAACTGTAAAAAAACAATTAGTAGATACTTTTGAAATTTGTTGGAAAGACAATGTAAAGGCTAGATTATTAGATGAACATCAAAAGAACGACTACGTAAAAAACGATGCGCCGTTTAATAGATCACAAGTATCGTTATATGAATATTATAAAAATTTAAGCTAGAATAGTTTGTTAGATATTAGAAAATATGGAGCTATAGATATTGGCTCAAATGCTGTAAGATTATTAATAGGGTCAGTAACCACTAAAAAAGGCGAAAATCCCCGTTTCAAAAAAACAAGCTTAGTGCGTGTACCTATTCGACTAGGGGCAGATGTATTTTTAAAGAATGAAGTAAGTGATCGAAATGCTCAACGCTTAATCGATACCATGAAATCCTATGCGCTCTTAATGAAAACGCATGAGGTGAAAGCTTATAGGGCATGTGCTACATCGGCAATGCGTAACGCTAAGAATGGTGCTGAAATAGTAAAAAAAATAGCCGATCAATCAGGAATCAATATTGATATTATAGATGGAAAAGATGAGGCATCTATAATTGCGATGACAGATTTACAAGAATTGACGAATAGAGATCAGAATTACTTGTATGTAGATGTTGGGGGAGGAAGTACAGAATTTACCGTGTATCACGAAGGAGAAAAAATGGCTTCTCGATCTTTTGAATTAGGAACGGTGCGTTTATTAAATAATTTAGTGCCAAGTTCTAAATGGGATGAGGTAAAAAGTTGGATTCAAAACGAAACTAAAGATTTTGATAGCATTGCTTTAATAGGCTCAGGGGGAAATATTAATAATATTTTCAAGACAAGCGGAACTTCAAATGGCAAACCTCTATCATATATGTATTTGGTCGAATATTATAAAAAATTAAAGTCCCTAACTTATGAAGAAAGAATTTGGGAGTTAAATTTGAATTTCGATAGAGCTGATGTAATTGTACCAGCTTCAGAAATATTCTTATTTGCTATGAAATGGAGTCAGGCTCAGAATATATATGTGCCTAAAATAGGACTGGCAGATGGTATTATAAAATCACTTTATCGAATAGATTACGGAAATTAGTGTTATTTATCTGTATTTCAGTTAATTATGTCGTGTAAATTTTATATTTTTAATGAAGAATTAACATTAATTCCTTTGTATAAATTAAAAATGAGTAACATTGTATAACACAAAATAGATTATAATGACAAAAAAAATACATTTTATATGGGTAAGTCTTCTTTTTTTAGGATTATCCTTACAAGCTCAGCAAGAGCATCGATATGGGTTT
>JAHDEF010000052.1:4156-10053 GCA_020628975.1 Aquimarina sp.
CATTCCCAAGTTGATTTGATTTGGGAAAGGGAAATTGGAGGAGGAGAAGATGATGCTAGAATAGGATTTATGGCTGGCTTTTTCGCACAGTATTTCTTATCTGAAAAATTCTCAATTCAGCCAGAGCTTCAATATTCAGCTCAAGGAGAAAGATCGAAAGTAACTGGAGTAAATACGGGAATTCAAGGAGGTGATTCTGACGATCGCCTGAAAGTAAATATGTTACAATTACCCGTATTTTTAAATTTCCATTTAAGAAAATTGAATTTATCGGTTGGTCCGCAAGTGGGAATTAGAATTTGGGAATGGGAACGTCAAGATAATTACGAGACTATTCAATTTTCTTTAACAGGTGGTGTAGGTTACGATATTACTGATAATTTAGGTATTAATTTAAGAGCAGCCTATGGTTTGTCTGACGCAATTGATGCTCAGCGTACAGAAGGAAGCAACTTTACAGCTACAGCTGTTAATCATTACGTACAGTTATCATTAGCTTATAGAATGTAGTTAAGCAGGTATTAAAATTTAGCATAAAAAAAGGCTATCGAAATTTTCGATAGCCTTTTTTCTTTTTCCAGTTTTCCAATCGAAAGAATGATTTCCAATTCTAAGTAAAGGAAACTCCACTATAATTTTTCACAAATTCGTAAAGTGATACACGAAATAAATAGAATATCACGCAACTTTTTGGTTTAATTCTTTTTGTTAATGAACTTGTTTTAAGATTTCTTTTAGAGATAACAAAATCAACAGAAAGAGATTACTTGTCAAACAGCTAATGATGAAATTGTATACAATATCCACTAATTGTGAATATGCATATATTTAAAAACAATATTCGTTTTCAGCATCAATTTTATCTGCGATAATATTTCTCAGTCCAACAATGTTTGGCATTTGTTGGTATTTGGTAAATCTTTTTAATCCCATTAACATCATACGTTGCTCGTCACCTTCTGCAAAACTAGCAATACCTTCTTTGGCTTTTGTAGTAATATGTTCTATAGCATTAAACATATATAATTCAGTCATAGCAATTTGAGCAGTTTGGCTTTCAGCACCAGAACGCGCAATATTTTTTTCCGTTCTTAAAATAGCTGATTCAGCCATGTAAATTTCGATCAAGATATCAGAAGCAGCCATTAATAACTGCTGGTGTTCTTCTAATTCAGTTCCATATTTTTGAGCTGCGCTACCAGCCACCATAAGGAATACTTTTTTCATACCTTTCAATAGCGCTTTTTCTTGAGATAGCGGAGCGGAATAATCAGGAGTGTCAAATGATGGAATTCCTGTTAGTTCATCGGCAACAGCCATAGCAGGTCCCATTAAATCTACATGTCCCTTAAATGCTTTCTTCATTAACATTCCTACAGAAAGCATACGGTTAATTTCGTTAGTCCCTTCATAAATTCGAGAAATACGCGCATCACGCCAAGCCGATTCCATAGGAGTATCAGCAGAAAATCCCATTCCTCCATAAATTTGAATACCCTCATCAGCACAGTTTTGTACATCTTCGGACACGGCAACTTTTAAAATAGAACATTCAATTGCGAATTCTTCAACCCCTTTTAATTCAGCTTCCTGATGGGTGTTTCCTTCTGCTGTTCGAATTTCAATTCGGGTTTCAATATCTTTTGCAGCTCGGTAAGAAGCAGACTCGCCAACATAACAATTCATTGCCATGTCAGCTAGTTTCTGGCGTATAGCCCCGAATTTAATGATTGGTGTTTTAAATTGAACACGCTCAGCCGCATATTTAGTCGCACTTGTAATCACACGGCGCTGTGCATCTAAACAAGCAGCAGCTAATTTAATTCGACCCACATTCAATGCATTCATCGCTATTTTAAATCCATTTCCACGCTCAGAAAGCATATTTTCTACAGGGACTTTAGTATCACTAAAAAATACTTGACGTGTAGAGGAAGCGTGTATTCCTAATTTATGTTCTTCTTCACCTAGTGTAATTCCATTGCTTGGGTCGTTTTCTACAATAAATCCAGTAATATTTTTATCATCTTCAATTCTTGCAAAAACAATAAATATATTACAGAATCCAGCATTGGAAATCCACATTTTCTGTCCAGAAATACTGTAATGCTTTCCATCATCACTCAAGACTGCTTTTGTTTTTCCGCTATTGGCATCTGACCCAGCACCTGGTTCGGTTAAGCAATAAGCACCAAACCATTCTCCTGTAGCCAATTTAGGAACATACTTCTGCTTTTGGGCATCAGTACCATATAAGGTAATTGGCATAGTTCCGATTCCAGTATGTGCTCCGAATGCTGTTCCTAATGAACCTGTGGCACCAGAAATATAATCGCAGACTAGCATTGTAGAGACAAAGCCCATACCAAGTCCATCATATTTTTCAGGGACAGCGATTCCTAAGAAACCTAATTCACCTGCTTTACGCATTACCTCTTCGGTAAATTTGTAATCTTTCTTTTCAAAGCGTTCTTTGTGTGGCCATACTTCTCGGTCTACAAATTCTGTAACCGCTTCTTTCATCATTAACTGTTCCTCCGAAAAATCTTCAGGAGTAAATACGTTTTCAGCTAATGTTTCTTTTACTATAAATTGCCCTCCGCGGAGGATATCTTTTTCTTCAGACATAATTCTAGATTTTAGTACTGAGATATGAGAATTGAGATTATTTATTCAAATTCTTTTGAAAAGCATAATTCATTTTTTGAATTTCAATAATCATATCAATCAATAAGTTTATTTTTTCTTTTTTGATTAGGTTTAATTCTACAGAAAGCTGTAATTGTGTTTGTAATTCATAAGAAGAACCATTAGCAATGCTTAAAAAATGAATGAACTCTTTCTTAGAATTTCTTCCAGCTCCTTCGGCAATATTTGAAGGAATTGAGACAGCTGAACGCTTTACTTGAGATATTAAATTGTATTTTTCTTCATTTGGAAGTTCAGCAATTACCAGATAAACTTATTTAGCTAATAACATTGCTTTCTTCCAAATTTTTAAATCTTCTAGTTTATGCATGAGTCTCAATTCTCAATTCTAACATCTCATCTCTAACTTAAAAACTCAAATATTCCACAAGCTCCTTGCCCGGTACCGACGCACATGGTAACAGCACCATACTTACCTTGCATGTTACGTTTACGCATTTCATCGAATAATTGAACGGATAGTTTTGCACCTGTACACCCTAATGGATGTCCTAGTGCTATAGCGCCTCCATTCGGATTAACGATATCAGGATTAAGACCCAATTCACGAATAACTGCTAAAGATTGAGAAGCAAAAGCTTCATTTAATTCGATAAGATCTAAATCATCTTGTTTTAAACCTGCTTGTTTTAATGCTTTCGGAACTGCTTTTACAGGACCAATTCCCATGATTCGAGGAGGAACTCCTGCAGCAGCATAGTTTACTAAACGTGCAATCGGTTCAAGATTTAATTCTTTTACCATTTCCTCACTCATAATTAGCACAAATGCAGCACCATCACTCGTTTGTGAAGAATTACCCGCAGTAACACTTCCTCCTTGAGCAAAAACAGCTCTCAGTTTAGCAAGTTTTTCAATGCTAGTATCTGCACGAGGGCCTTCGTCTTTGGTAACGGTGTACTTTTTAGTAGCCTTTTTACCGTTTTCATCGATGAATGTTTGCTCCACTTCAATAGGAACAATTTGATCTTGAAAACGATTTTCAGCTTGAGCTTTCAATGCCTTTTGGTGTGATTGGTACGCAAAAGCATCTTGATCTTCTCGAGAAACCTTAAATTCTTGCGCTACAGCCTCAGCTGTATTTCCCATTCCCCAATAATAATCTTCATGACCTGCTTTTGCTAGATCGTAATTTAATTCAGTTTTAAAACCAGTCATGGGTACGGCACTCATGCTTTCGGCACCTCCTGCTATGATGCAGTCAGCCATTCCTGCTTGAATTTTAGCCGAAGCCATTCCAATAGTTTCAATACCTGATGAGCAAAAACGATTCACAGTCACTCCAGGAACTTCAATACTATCTAACCCCATTAAAGAGATTAGGCGTGCCATGTTTAGTCCTTGAGCACCTTCGGGCATGGCATTCCCGACAATTACATCATCGATACGGTTTTTATCTAGTTGAGGAACTTCTTTCATCATATGCTGAATGATTTCCGCAGCTAGCTCATCCGATCTTTTAAATCGAAACACTCCGCGAGGTGCTTTCCCCACGGCTGTTCGGTATGCTTTTACTATATATGCTTGTTTCATTATTTTAGATTTTAGTATTGAGATATGAGAATTGAGTTTATAAATTTCTTGTAGAAATTACCTGATATCTCATATCTAGTATCTTACTTCTAATTACGCAACGGTTTCCCTTTCTTCAGCATATGCTCGATGCGTTCTAGTGTTTTACGCTCGGTACATAAGCTTAAGAAAGCTTCGCGTTCTAGATCTAATAAATATTGTTCACTAACAAGAGTAGGTTCTGACAAGTCACCACCTGCCATTACGTAAGCCAATTTATTAGCAATTTTTTGATCGTGTTCGCTGATGTAGTTACTGGCTTGCATGGAGTCGGTTCCTACCAAGAACATACCCAAAGCCTGCTTTCCAAGTACTTTAACATCGTTGCGTTTTGCGGGTTGTGTGTAACCTTGTTCAGCCAATAATTTAGCATGCGCTTTTGCTACATGGATTTGACGGTTTTTGTTGACAACTACCACATCTTTATGTTTTTGGAAAATACCCGTATCAAAAGCTTCATATGCCGAAGTGGATACTTTAGCCATACCAATGGTCAAGAAATTTTCTTGTAGCACATTTAATTCTACATCTCCTTTTCGGAAACTATCACTAGCACGTAATGCCATTTCTTTAGAACCACCACCACCAGGGATAACACCAACACCGAATTCTACTAATCCGATATAAGTTTCTGCTGCTGCAACTACTTTATCGGCGTGTAATGAGAGTTCACATCCGCCACCAAATGTCATACCGTGTGGAGCGGCAATAGTTGGTATCGAAGAATAACGTAAGCGCATCATCGTATCTTGAAAGTACTTGATCGCCATATTTAACTCATCATATTCCTGTTCCACTGCCATCATAAAAATCATAGCAAGGTTAGCACCAACAGAGAAATTTGCCGCTTGATTTCCTACGACAATACCTTGATATTCTGTTTCTGCTAAATCAATGGCTTTATTAATTCCTGTTAATACGTCGCCACCAATAGTATTCATTTTAGATTGAAATTCTACATTTAAAATTCCATCTCCAATATCCTCTACAACAACTCCAGAATTTTTAAAAACTTCATTTGACTTGCGAATATTATCGAGAATAATAAAGGCATCTTGTCCAGGTTTTTTTACTTGAGATTTTGAAGGAATATCATATACGAATGTAGCACCTTCTTTAATGTTATAGAAACTTTTACTACCAGAGGTAAGCATTTCAGTAACCCAATCGGCTACTTTTAAATTTGCATCTTCGATCAGTTTTAATCCTTTTTCAACACCAATGGCATCCCAAATTTGATAAGGACCGTGCTCCCAACCAAAACCAGCTTTCATAGCATCATCAATTTTGTAGAGGGAGTCTGTAATTTCAGGAATACGAAATGAAACATAGGAAAACAAATCAGCAAAGCTCTTACGGTAGAATTCCCCCGCTTTGTCTTTTCCGCCAACTAAGATTTTAAAACGATCAACCACTTTATCAATCGTTTTCGTGAGTTCTAAAGTGGCAAACTTAGCACGTTGACTAGGTCTGTAGGATAAAGAATTAAGATCTAACGATAGAATTTCTGTTTTCCCTTCAGCATTTTTGGTTTTCTTATAGAATCCTTGACCAGTTTTACTTCCCAGCCATTTATTTTCCATTAAAGTATTAACGAAATTGGGTAAAGCAAACAA